>DASXJE010000226.1 GCA_036497565.1 Mycobacteriales bacterium | reverse complement strand
AGTGGTCAGGCGGAGACGGCCGGCGCGATCCGGGTCGGGGCGTTCTCGACCCGGGTCAGCCAGTAGTCGGTGTCGTAGGACTCGTCGCCGGTGAGGAAGCGCCACAGCCTGCTGCGGTTGGTGATCTCGAGGCGCCCGGTGGCGTTCTCGTACCAGGGGAAGGTCTGCCGCAGCTCAGCGGCGACGGCCGGGTCGTCGAGGTCGTCGGTGTTCCACAGCCGCACCTGCCGCACGGTCGGGTTGAGCCGGATCTTGAACATGTAGCGGACCCGGTCGGTGTCATTGCGCCGGCCGCAGTGCCAGATGCCGTGATGAAGGATCAGGACGGTGCCGGCCGGGCAGACGAGCGGCACCTGCCCCACGAGGTTCTGGTAGCGGCCGATGTCGGTCTCGTTGATGCGGCGGAGGTGGCTGCCCGGAACGACCAGCGTCCCGCCCATGTCGAGGGTGACCTCGTGCGGGTAGTACATGAGCTGGACGTCGAAGACCGTGCGCGGATCGATGATGGCGTCGGCATGCAGATGCTGCGCCTCGCCGCCGTGCGGCTGACGGATGTGGATCGCGTGATGGTCGACGAGCGGGTCCGGGCCGACCAGGCTGTGGATCGCCCCCTGCACCTGCGGCATGGCGAGGATCTGGTTCACCACCGAATCCGCGGGGTAGGCCCGCGGCAGCGGTGTCCCCGCCGGGACGCGGTCGAAGCCCGCCTCGAGCTCGGCGATCGCGGCCTTGTTGACTGCGTCGGGTACCAGACCGTCGAAACGAAGGAAGCCGGCTGAGACGAAACGCGCCATCTCCGTCGACGACAGCAGAGCCTTCCGATCAGGCATTGATGGTCTCCAGTCGCTCGAGATAGAACTCGTGTTTGAGGAACGACGTGTCGTGCTCGTGACCGGGGAACGGCGGCATCAGCTGCGCGGCGTGCAACAACCGCCAGCCGTCCTGCAGAGCTTCGAGGCCGGTCTCGTAGGGCGGCGTATCGCTGTCACCCGTGGTGTGCTTGTCCTGTCCGGTCCCGTCGTAGAACGCCCAGCCGGTCACCCTGCTGTCCAACGCCGAATTGGCGAGGTAGAGCACGAGCACTTTCTGCCGGGTGTGACTCATCGAAGGTCCCTCCATGAGGCGGGCGTAGGAGTCGATCAGACGCGCCACATACCCTATAGGATATCTGGCTTACGAGCGCCGGCGGCGTGGCGACCAGCGCCCGCCTGCACGGCTGGTCAGGAACGCCTCAGGCGGATGACTCGTCGGCGAGATTGAGCCAGCGGACCTGCTGCGGCGTCAACTCGACGGTAAGCGCGAGCAGCGACGTACGCAGCTCCGCCAACGTCTCGGGACCGATCAGCGGGAACGCCGCGAACTGCTGGTGCAGCACGAAGGCCAACGCGATCGCCGCAGTCGGTACGCCGAGGTCACCGGCCACCTTGCGCACCCGGTCGAGGCGGGCGAAGTTCTCGTCGCTGTACCAGCACCGCACCAGGTCGGCGTCGGACCGGTCGTCGGGGTCGGCCCGGCCGGCGAAGAAGCCGCGCGCCTGGCTCGAGAAGGGGAAGAGTACGACGCCGGTGTCGATCAGCCACTGCACCGAAGCGGGGTCGGTCACGTCGCGGCACCCGGACCACATCGGCTCGAGCGGCCGGCCGAGGCTGAACTGGTTGCTGAGCGCCGTGAAGCCGTGCCGGCCGTTCGCCCGGGCGTACTCGTTCGCCTCGTCGAAGCGGCGCAGCGTCCAGTTCGACCCGCCGAACGCGCGGATCCGGCCGGCGCGGTAGTGCTCGTCGAGCACGTCGACGAACTCTCCGACCGGTACGTCGGTGTTGTCCCGATGCATGAAGTACTGGTCGATGTAGTCGGTCTGCAGCCGATCCAGCGACACGTGCAGCTGGCTGGTGATCGACTCAGGATCGCAGTGCGGGGTGTGGGCTCCCTTGCCGATCACGACGACGTCCTCGCGGTTGCCGCGGTTGACCATCCACTGGCCGAGCAGCTGCTCGGACCTGCCGCCGTTGTAGATGTAGGCGACGTCGAAGCAGTTACCGCCCCGCTCGACGAATTCGTCGTAGAGCACCGAGGCCTGCGGGATGGTGTGCGCGGCGATGCTGCCCATCACCAGGCGGGACACGTCCTTGTCGATCCCCGGCACCCGGGCGTAACGCATGTCGTGCCCGGGCCGCGGCGCCAGCGCCCGCCCGTGCACCACGGGTACGTCGGCGTCGTCGCGCTCGACCGGGTAGCTCTGGCCGAGGGCGGCCCGCCACTGGTCCAGCACCGCGGCGTTACCCAGCGAGTCGGCCCAGCTCATCGCGGGAGCCTGCCGCTCGGCGAGGTGCTCGGCCACCGCGTCGGCTTCGAACGCGTAGAGCCGCACCTCGCCCACGTCGGGGACGATGACGTCCTCGGGCTCGGCGCCCACCCGGTGCACGGCGATCCGGCCGACCCCGGCCTGGGTCGGAAACCAGGGGTTGTCGACGACGAGGTAGCCCTCGCTGCCGACCACCCGCAACTCGCTGCCGTCGGTCAGCCGCACCCCGGTGGTCACCTGCGCGGTGATGCCGCCCTCGAACCGCAGGGTCGCGGCCGCCCACTCATCGACACCGGTCTCGCCGAGATGACCGACCGCGGTGACCTCCTCGGGCTCGGCGAAGGGCCGGCCCAGTGCCGCCCCGGCCACCAGCCGGGCCAGCGACACCGGGTAGCCACCGACGTCGAGGATCCCCCCGCCGCCGAGCGCCGGGTCGAAGAGCCGCCGATCGGGGTCGAACTTCGAGGCGAAGGCCAGCGACGACTGGATGTGGAGTACGCGGCCGATGGCACCCTCGCGCACCAGCCGGTGGATCGCCTCCGCCTGGGGATGCGCGCGGTACATGAACGCCTCCATCAGGAAGACGTCGTGCCGGCGCGCGGCCTCGATGATCGCCTCGGTCCAGGCGCGGTTGAGCGACAGCGGCTTCTCACACAGGATGTGCTTGCCGGCCTCCGCGGCCCGCACCGCCCACTTCGCGTGCATCGGATGCGGCAGGGCGATGTAGACCGCCTGCACTCCGTCGTCGGCGAGCAGAGCCTCGTAGCTGTCATGCCGGCGGCCGGCGCCGAACTGCTCGCCGAACCGGTCCGCCGATTCCTGGGAACGGCTGCCCACCGCCACCAGTCGGCCGGTGCGTGAGGTGGCCAGGTCGCCGGCGAACTTCCGGGCGATCTCGCCGGTACCCAGGACGCCCCAGCTCAGGGTGTTGTCTGCCATTCCCATGCCCCTCGTCGCAACGGTAGGTCGCCCGATCCTTCCAGCCCACCGGCCGGGCCGGAAGCGGTGGGTCGGTAATCGCTTGCCCGCATCTCTTTCCAAGCCGTCGGCGACCGATTAGTCTTCCGGGCGCCCTGCAGGGGGCGGCGGGGGCCGAACGTGTCGACGACGTTGTCGCGATCCGAGACCGCAGGGAGACTGGCGTGACCCCGTTAATCACCCGCCGAGGGTTCTTGAAGGGCGGCGCCGCCGGTGTGGCGGGTGCCGCACTGCTCGGCGCCGCGGGCTGCGGGGCGGAGTCGGCGTCCGCCGGCAGTGCCCTCAGCGTCTGGTACTGGACCGGGTCGATCAGCGACACGCTGCTCGGCAATGTGCAGAAGAAGGTCGGGGTGAAGCTCGAGCCGCAGAAGATCGGCGGCGACTTCAAGTCGAAGTTCATGACCAGCCTCGCCGGCCGTTCCTACGTACCGGACATCACCGGCATCAACTCCGACGTGGCGACCTACTTCCCCGACGCGGACCAGTTCGTCGACCTCCGCAAATTTGGCGCCGACAAGGTAAAGGACCAGTATCTGGACTGGAAATGGCAGCAGGGCGTCGCGAACGACGGTCGGATGATCGGCTTTCCGATGGACACCGGACCGACGGCGCTCTACTACCGCACGGACATCTTCAAGAAAGCCGGGTTGCCGACCGACCCCGCCGAGGTCGAGGCGCACCTGGGTACCTGGGACGACTACCTCGCCGCCGGCAAGAAACTCCAGGCGGCCATCGCCGGGACCTGCATCGCCTCCGCGACCGTCAACGACATCTTCGACCAGGTCATGGCCCAGAGTTCCAAGCAGTACATGGACCGGCAGAACCATTTCATCGGCGACCAGGCACACGTGCGCAACGCCTGGGACATCTCGGTCAAAGTCATCAAGTCCAACCTCACCGCGAAGACCGTCAGCCTCACCGCCGACTGGAACGCGGTCATGACCAACGGAAAGGTCCCGTGCTTCGTCGGTGCGGTCTGGATGAAGAACTTCCTCGGTCCGGCAGCGCCGAAGACCAAAGGCATGTGGCGGGTCTGCCGCGCTCCCGGCGGAGCCGGCAACAGCGGCGGGTCCTTCCTCGGGGTCACGAAGTACTGCAAGCGCCCCGAGGACGCCTACAACGCGATCCGCTATCTCGAATCGACCAAGAACCAGGCCTTCTCCTACCAGGACATCAACCTGTTCCCGTCGACGCCGGCCTCCTACAAGGATCCGATCATGCGTAAGCCGGACCCCTTCTACGGCGGGCAGGTCACCGTCGACATCTTCGGAAGCGCCGCCGAGCAGGTCAAGCCGTTCTACTTCAGCCCGTACGACGACGCGATCACACCCGCCTACGCCACCGAACTCGGCAACGTCGAGAGCCTCGGCAAGGATCCCGACCAGGCCTGGAACGACTGCATCGGCCAGATCAAGCGCACGCTGCAGCACACGGGAGTGATCTGAGATGGCGACGACGTCGACCACGACGCCCACCACCCTCACCGGGACGGGCCGCCAGACCGGTCGTCGGCCGAGCACCGGTGGGCGATTCCGCCGCTACCTGCCGCTCTACCTGTCGATCTCGCCGTTCTACATCATCTTCGCCATCTTCGGGCTCTTCCCGATCGGCTACTCGCTCTACCTGTCGTTCCACAGCTGGGACGGCATCGGCCCGATGAAGTTCGTCGGCCTGGCGGAGTTCCGCTACCTGGTGAGCGATACGCAGTTCTGGCTCTCGGTCAAGAACACCGTGGAGATCTGGATCATCTCGACGATCCCGATGCTCTTCCTCGCGCTCGTGATCGCGGTCATTCTCAACTCGTCGATCCGCTTCAAGACGGCGTACCGGATCGCCTTCTTCATTCCCAACGTGTCGTCCCTCGTCGCGATGGCGATCGTGTTCGGCTCGATCTTCGCCAACAACTTCGGCCTGCTCAACGGACTGCTGCAGGCGCTCGGCCTCTCCCAGGTGCAGTGGCTGAACGACCCCTGGGGCATCAAGATCGCGATCGCGGTCATGGTGATCTGGCAGTGGACCGGCTACAACGCGATCATCTACCTCGCCGGATTACAGGCGATCCCCACTGACCTCTTCGAGGCCGCCAAGGTCGACGGCGCCAACGTCGTACAGACGTTCTTCCGGGTGACCGTCCCGATGCTCCGGCCGATCATCCTCTTCACCGTGATCACCTCGACCATCGGCGGCATGCAGATCTTCACCCAGTCCCAGGTACTCGTCGGCAACACCGGCGGACCGGGCGGCGCCGGCATGACGATGGTGCTCTACCTCTACCAGCAGGCGTTCACCAAGAACGACTTCGGTTACGGCGCAGCCATCGGCTGGGGGCTCTTCATCATTCTGCTGCTGTTCTCGATCATCAACTGGCGCGTCGTCCAACGGACCGGGAAGTAGAGGCGGGAGACGGTAATGACACAGGCTCGGTTCGCGCGCGTCCTCGCGCATCTGGTGCTGATCATCGGCGCGCTGATCTCGCTCTTCCCGTTCTACTGGATGATCGTGATGGCGACCAACACGACCGGGGACATCTTCCAGTTCCCGCCGAAGCTGACGTTCGGGTCGCACCTGTTGGGCAACATCCGCAACGTCCTGCACAACATCGACTTCTTCGGATCGTTCCTCAACACCCTGCTCGTGGCCGTCGTGACCACGGCGCTCGTGCTCTTCTTCGACTCGCTCGCCGCCTTCACCTTCGCGAAGTACGACTTCCCCGGTAAGCGGGTCCTCTTCATCATCCTGCTGGCCACATTCATGGTGCCTTCGCAGCTGTCGACGGTCCCGCTGTTCGTCTTGATGGCGCACATCGGTTGGGTCGGTTCCCTGCCGGCGCTGATCGTCCCCGGCGCAGTGAATGCGTTCGGAATCTTCTGGATGCGGCAGTACATCCAAGGTGCCGTGCACGACGACCTGCTCGACGCCGGCCGCCTCGACGGATGCAACTTCTTCCGGCTCTACCGCCAGGTGGCGATCCCGGTGCTCCGACCGGCCCTCGCGTTCCTCGGCATCTTCACCTTCGTGACCGTGTGGAACGACTACCTCTGGCCGCTGGTCGTGCTGGTCAACCCGCACCGGCTGACGCTGCAGGTCGCGCTCTCGCAGCTCAACGGGCTCTACAACACCGACTACAGCATGGTGATGGCCGGGACCCTCATGGCCACCGTCCCGCTGATCCTGGTGTTCCTGCTCGGTGCCCGCCAGTTCATCGCCAACCTCGCCGCAGGAGCCATCAAGGCCTGATCCCGGGTATGGCAGGCTGATCGCGACCCGAAGGAGAGGCCGCGATGACTCGCGTCGTACAGGTAGGGATGGGCGGCTTCGGCCGCAACTGGGCGAAGGAGATGATCCCCCAGGTCACCGAGGTCGACCTGGTCGCCTGCGCCGACCCCGTCCCGGAAGCCCGCGCCGCGGCGGTCAAGCAGGGCATCATCCCGGCGGACCGCTGCTACGCCACCGCCGAGGAGGCGATCGCGGCGACCGACCCGGACGCCGTACTCGTCACCGCGAGCCTCGTCGGCCACGTGCCTGCCGTCCGGGCGGCGCTCGACGCCGGCCGGCACGTGCTGGTCGAGAAGCCGTTCGCCCCGACGGTCGCCGAGGGCCGAGCCCTCGTCGAGCAGGCCGAGAAGTCCGGGCTCACGTTGATGGTGAGTCAGAACTACCGGTTCTTCCCGGCCCCCCGGGCGGTGCAGGCACTCGTCGCCGAGGGTTCGCTGGGCGAGCCGCACGCGGTCGGCATCGACTTCCGCCGGTTCTCCGGCGCCGGGGGCCGGCGCGGTGCGCACCATCTGCTCGACGAGCCGCTCCTCGTCGACATGTCGATCCACCACTTCGACCTGTTGCGGGCGGTGCTCGGCCGTGATGCCCTTGCCGTCAGCGCCCACACCAACAATCCCAAGTGGACGCTCTTCGACGGCCCGCCTGAGGGCTCGGCCATGATCGAGTTCCCGGACGATCTCACGGTGAGCTATCGCGGCAGCTGGGTCAGCCACGGCCCGCCGACGGCGTGGGCCGGCGAATGGCGCATGGACTTCGAACACGGCGAGGTCTGGTGGACCAGCCGGGGCGATGGCCTCGACGGCCGGGCGGCCCAGGAGTCCGACGAGGTGTGGGTACGCCGGGACGGCCGCCGGCGGCAGATCGAGCTGCCAACCGTGACCCGCACCGACCGGGCGGGCAGCCTCACCGAGTTCGTCACGGCGATCCGGGACGGCCGCGAGCCGGAGACCTCGGGCCGGGACAACCTCCCCAGCATCGGCCTCACCTATGCGGCGGTCGCCGCGGCGGCATCCGGGCTACGGACCGAAGTGTGATTCGCCCGATTTAGTCCACGGTCGACCACAAGGAGCGATTAACTCACTACGAAGAGCCACAGGGCGGGTCGGCGGCCGGTAGCGTGACGACCGGAACCGAGGGGGTCCGACATGGTCCGGCGCTTCTTCAAGGACGACGGCTTCGACTTCGACACCCGCATCGCGCTGGGCTGGGCCGTCTCGGGCGGCGCGGACGTCGGTGAGGTCTTCGCGGCGGTTGACACGATCAAGGACGGCGACCCCACGAGTTGGTTCACCAGCTGGGTCGCCACCGGTCGTCGGCTGCACCGGATCGCGGAGACGTCGCTCGCGACCGGCCACCCGGTGAGTGCGCGGTCGGCGTACCTGCGGGCGAGCAACTACCTGGCGCTGGCGCTGAACGGCGCCGACGGACTGCACGACGGCGCGGCGTTCGCACCGATCTTCGCCGAACACCGCAGCTGCTGGGAGGCCTTCACCGACCTGCTCGACCCGCCGGTCGAGCGGATCGCGATCGCCCACCGGGAACACGCGCTGCCGGGCTGGTTCTTCCGGCCGCCCGGGCGGGTTCGGCCGCGCCCGACCCTGGTCCTGACCAACGGCAGCGACGGCCCGGTCAGCTCGCTCTGGGCCACCGGTGGGGCCGGGGCGCTCGACCGTGGCTACAACGTCGTGATGTACGACGGTCCCGGTCAACAGACCATGCTCTTCGACGACGGGGTGCCGTTCCGGCCGGACTGGGAGGCCGTACTCACCCCGCTCGTCGACGTACTGCTCACCCGGGCGGACGTCGACCCCGACCGGCTCGCGCTCTACGGCATCAGCCAGGGCGGCTACTGGGTGCCGAGGGCCCTGGCCTTCGAGCACCGCTTCACCGCTGCCGTCGCGGACCCGGGGGTGTTCGACGTGTCGACCGCCTTCACCGACAAGCTCCCGGCGTACGTGCGCAAGCAGCTCGCGAACCGCGACCGGGCCGGATTCGAGCGGAGCATGAAGGTGCTGCGGGTCATGCCGAAGAGCAGGCGGGAACTGCAGTTCCGCGGCCGGCCCTACCAGCAGACCTCCTACTACGACCTCTTCCGCGAGACCGAGCGCTATCGCCTCGACGACGTCGTCGACAAGATCAGGACACCGCTGCTCGTCTGCGACCCCGACGGCGAGCAGTTCTGGCCGGGGCAGGCCCGGCGGCTGGTCGACGCATTGCCCGACTACGCCGAGCTGCTCCCCTTCCGGGCGGCCGAAGGCGCCGACCTCCATGGCGAGCCGATGGCCCGGGCGCTGGTCGACCAGCGGATGTTCGACTGGGTGGACGACGTCTTCGCGATGACCGGGCACCGTGCCCTGCAGCTGATCTGAGCGGACCCGCTATCGGGGGCGGCAGACGATCCCGTTGTGGGTCTTGATCTGACCGTGGCGCAGGACGTCGAACCCGTTCTCGTAGGCGTAGAGGCCGAGTTGCCGCACGTCCATCAACTCGCGGTAGGAGAAGTTCATGACGTCGCCGAACAGCGTGTAGAACATCCGGGTCCGCCACGAGATCCGCGGGGTGGTGAGCACTGCGAGGCCGCCGGGCCGCAGAAAGCGCCGGTGCCAGTCGAAGGCGAGCGGCTTGTAGTCGTCCGGAAAATGCTCGACCAGCCCAATGGACACGACCAGGTCGAACTCGGCCCCGAAGTCGAGGTCCCGGATGTCGGAGACGACGTAGGAGATGTCCATGTCGTCGCGGTACCAGACCCGGTCGTGCCCGGTGCCCGGGTCGATCCCGAGGAACGGGTACTCCTCGGGGAACGCGCCGAACCGACCCTCGACGCAATAGTCGTCGTAGTCGACGAGGACGGCCTCGCCGCCGGGGTACATCGCCGAGAGCAGCATCGCCTCGTAGCCGTCGGCCGCACCGAGAAAGAGGATCCGTGGGCGCCGGAGTTCGAGTCCCTCGAAGAGGGCCCGCTTCGCGCGCGGATCCCAGATCGTGTCCTCGACGCGCTGGGCCTGATTCCAGACGGTCCACTGCACGACCTCGGTGGCCGCCGCCCGCGCGGCGAGCAACTCGACCTTCGACAGGGCCCGTCCGGCCTTCCGCAGCGCATCGATCCGGGCCTGCACCGGATCGGCGTCGAAGAGTGACTGGAACCGCTCGTTGAACATCCGCCACGCGCGGGGGACCGGGAGGTCCGCTCCGTTCGCGTCCTCCCAGGACCGCTTGTCCGCCGACCAGTTCTCGACCCGGTAGGGGCGGCCGACCTCGGCCCAGCCCAACCGGGCGAAGTCGGCGGCCGGGGCGTCGGCGAAGACGTCGCGGTCGCTGCGACGCAGGTCCATGCGGTACGTCGGACGCAGCGCGGTCCGGCCGATGTCGGCCGTCGTCCACGGCCGTCGGCCCACCTCAGACGCCGCCGGTCGTGGACGCGCCGTAGCGCTCCTTCTCGCGGTCCAGGTCCAGCCGGCCGATACGGGTGCGGGCGGACAGCGCGGCCTCGTCGAGCGCACCGGCCGGGACCAGCCAGGCGATCTCGAACTCGAGGCCGTCCGGGTCGTGCCCGTAGAGGCTCTTGGTGGTGCCGTGGTCGCTGGTGCCCACCAGTGCGCCACGCGCGGACAGCACGTCGTACAACCGCTCCAACTCGGAGAGGGTGTCGACCTCCCAGGCCAGGTGGTAGAGACCCACGGTCGAGCGGCCGGCCGGCGAGGGCCCGGCCCCCGAGCCGATTTCGAAGAGCCCGAGGTCATGGTCGTTGTTCGAGCCGGGAGCCTGCAGGAACGCGGCGCCGGTGAACCCGTCCGGGGTCATCGGGATGACCCGGAAACCCAGCGCCTGCGTGTAGAACTCGACGCTGCGCGCCACGTCACGGACGTAGAGCACCGCATGATTGAGTCGGGTGATCGGCACGATGAGTCCTTTCGCCGAGAGCGCGAAATGGCCGGTGGGGCGCCACCCCGCTCGGGGTCAGTCTGCGCCTCCACCGGCCGTCGCGTCGAAGAGCCTTACGCCTCCGGGTTGGCGAGGACGGCCTCGACCTCGATGGCGATCGAGATCTTGTCGCCCACGACCACGCCGCCACCGTCCATCGGCAGGTCGATGTCGATGCCGAAGTCCTTGCGGTTGATCTCACCCTTGACCGAGAAGCCGGTCCGGGTGCCGCCGAAGGGGTCCTTGGTGAAGCCGTTCGGCTCGATCTCGAGCGTCACGTTGCGGGTGACGCCGTGCAGGCTGAGTTCGCCGTCGACGAAGAGGTCACCGCGGTCGCGGTGGATCCCGGTCGACCGGTAGGTCATCGTCGGGTAGGTGTCGACCTCGAAGAAGTCCGCGGAGCGGATGTGGTCGTCGCGCTGGCTGTTGTTGGTGTCCAGCGAACGCAGGTCGATGCTGGCGGTCGCCCGCGACTGCAGCGGGTCCTCCGCGGTGACGATTTCGCCCTCAAATGTCTGGAAATGACCCCGGACCTTGCTCACCATCATGTGGCGCACACTGAACGAGATGTCGGTGTGCACGGGGTCGATGGTCCAGGTCCCGGCCAGGTAGCCCGGGATCTCGACGGTGGTGGTCGCCATGGCAACTCCTTTGATTGAGAGTTCAACTTTCGTGTACTCTAGACCAAGGAGATTGCGAGTTCAACTATTCCGAGGGGCAGGCAGGGCATGAGCGAGACGGGGGCCCGCTGGCTCGATGAGGACGAGCAACGCGCCTGGCGCGCCTACCTGACCGCCGCCCAGCTGCTCTTCGACCAGCTGGACCGGGAGTTGCAGCGCGACGGGGGCATCCCGCACGGGTACTACGAGATCCTCGTCCGGCTGTCGGAATCCCCTGGCCGACGGCTCCGAATGAGCGAGCTCGCGCACTGTTCACTGTCCTCGCGCAGCCGGATCTCCCACGCGGTGGCCCGGCTCGAGGAGGCCGGATGGGTCCGCCGCGACTGCGACCCGAGCGACGCCCGCGGGTCGATCGCGGTCCTCACCGACGAGGGGTTCGCCGCGCTCGCCGCCGCCGCCCCGGGGCACGTCGAGGGCGTCCGCACCCACCTGCTCGACCAGTTGACCCCCGACCAGGTGCGGCAGCTCGGGGCGATCAGCGAAGCGGTGCTCAGCCACCTCGCCGCGGTCCGCCGGGAGCCGGCGAAGACCGTCGAGTCGCCGGCACTGTCCCGGTAAGGCCACGCCCGAGCGGGGCGTCCGATTCGGTGGCCGGGACAGGCACGATGCCCTAGCGTCCACGTCGGGGGTGAATGACCTGACTGCGCGGGGTTGGTCGGTCGTATGCACCGCGCTCGGCTCGGTGCTGCTCCTGGTCGGGATCCTCGCCGGACTGGTCAACCACAACGTATTGGACGGCCCGCGGTTCGCCGCACATGTCGACGCCGTACGTCGCGACCCCGCGGTCTCGCGGCAGGTCGGTCAGGCGATCACCCGCCGCGTGCTGGCCGCCGACCCCAACCTGATCGCGGTACGCCCGCTGATCGAATCGGTATCGACCTCTCTCGTCGGTAGCCCGGTCTTCAGCCCGGTGGTCCGGGCGGCTGCGCGACAGCTGCACGGAGCCTTCACCGACGAGAACCCGGGCCAGATCGTCTTACGCCTCGTGGACGTCGGCGCCGTCCTCGCCGGCGTCCTGCCGGCACTTTCGCCGCAGGCGGCGGCGCGGGTTCCGGCCGACCTCGACGTCACGCTGGCGCAGATCGGTCGACGCAGCTATGCCGCGCAGACCATCCACCTGACCCGGCTCGTCGGGCTGTTTTCGTGGCTGCTGCCGCTGACGGGCCTGCTGGTGCTCGGGGCCGGCATCGTGATCGCGCCGGACCGGATGCGGGCGGCGGTACGGACCGGGTGGGGAGTCACCGCGGGCGCCGTGGTCGTGGGTGTCCTTGCCCTGACCGCAACGATCCTCGCGTCGGTGCTCGACGAAGGCACCCTGCGTGGTGCCCTCACCGCCGCGACCCTCCGGGTGTACGGCGGACCGTTGTGGTGGGCCGCCGGAATCACCGCGGCGGCCGGCGGCCTGATCGTCCTGACGGCGAAGGCCCGGATCGCGCAGGTCGACCTCGCCGCGGAGTCCCGCCGGATCTGGACCTGGCTGCGGCGGCGACCCGACCGGCGGTGGCCCGGGATCGCCCGGGGCGCGGTATTCGTCGCCGTCGGCGTCGGCGTGATTCTCCGGCCGGCACTGGTGTTCGGTGTACTCGCCGGCGTCGCCGGGATCGTGCTCGTTCTCGTCGGTGTCGGCGAGATCGCCACGGCCATCCGGTCGAAGGGCGTACCGGGTGGTGCCCGGTCGTGGCGGGCAATGCGGGGACCGGCCACCGCGGTAGGTGTCGCCGTCGCGCTGGTGGTCGCCCTCGTCGCGGTCGACGCCGCACCGGCCGAGCGCCGGATCAGCACGGTGGCGGCGAACACGACCGGCTGCAACGGGCATGTCGAGTTGTGCGACCGCCGCTACAACGACGTCGCCTTCCCGGCGACGCACAATGCGATGTCGGCGGCGGACGAGCCGGGCTGGTTCATCCCGGAGCAGCCGACCGGGCTCGTGGGTCAGCTGGACGCCGGCGTCCGGGTGCTCCTGATCGACACCTGGTACGGGCAGACCACCCAGCGGCCCGGCGTGATCGCGACCGCACCGCGCAGCCACGCCGCTGCCCTGGCCGAGGCGAAACGCCTCTACGGCGACGCCGCGGTGACGAGCGCGTTGCGGCTGCGCGACGCCATCACCACGACGCCGACCGGGCCGGTGCGCCCCTACCTCTGCCACGGGCTGTGCGAGATCGGCGCCACCGAGTTCGAGCCGGCGATGGTGCAGGTGCGCGCCTGGCTCGCCGCTCATCCACGCGAGGTCGTCACGCTGTTCATCGAGGACTCGGTGACGCCGGCCGACACCGCCGCCGCACTGGATCAGGCCGGGCTGGGTCCCTACCTGCACACCCAGCAGCGCGGACAGCCGTGGCCGACTCTCGGCCAGATGATCGACTCCGGCCGTCGACTCGTCGTGTTGATGGAGCGGCACGGCGGCGGGAAGAAGTACCCGGGGCTGCTACCGGGATTCGACGTCGTCCAGGACACCCCGTTCACGAATCCGACGGCCGCCGACCTGTCGTGCGTGCGCAATCGCGGCTCGGCCGGCAGCCCGCTGCTCCTGCTCAACTACTGGCTGAGCAACCTGCACCAGGTGGTCACGGATGCCCGCAAGATCAACGCGTACGACGTGCTGTGGCCCTATCTGGAGAAGTGCCGGAGGGAACGCGGCATGATCCCGAACTACGTCGCCGTCAACTACTACAACGAGGGCGACGTGTTCCGCGCGATCGACCGGTTGAACGGCGTCCACTGAGACCCGGCCGACGGGTCAGACACGCTGCAGGAACGAACGGCTTTCGACCAGCATGCAGCCCGACTCCTTCGCATCGGCGCTTCGGTGCAGGACGACGTGACCGCACCGCTTGACAACGCAACGATCTGCGGGTTCTCTCCCGCCATGAGAATCACGAACCCGTGCGCGGGACGCCTCACCCGTCGGCTGACCCGAGCATCCGCCCTCGTCGTCGCGTCCGCCGTGGCGGCAGGCATGATGATCGCGATGACCGCATCGTCGGCGCAGTCCTCCAGCGCGTCGAGCCGGACTCCGGGCGGACTCAACCTCGAGGTCACGACGATCCCGCAACTGGAGAAGGCGATGGACGCGGGCCGGCTCACCTCGGTGCAGCTCACCCGTTTCTATCTCGCCCGCATCCGCCGGCTGAATCCGAAGCTGCACGCGGTGATCACGACCAACCCCGACGCGGTCCGCGAAGCGACGGCGAGCGACAGGCGCCGTGCGGCGCACCAGGTGCGCGGGCCGCTGGAGGGCGTCGCCGTCCTGCTCAAGGACAACATCGACACGCACGACCAGGAGGGCACCACCGCGGGGTCACTGGCGCTCGCCCACTCGCGACCGGCGAGTGACGCGTTCCTGGTCCAGCGGCTGCGCGCCGCCGGTGCGGTCGTGATCGGTAAGGCCAACCTCTCGGAGTGGGCGAACTTCCGGTCGACCCAGGCCTCGAGCGGCTGGAGCGGGGTCGGCGGTCAGACGAACAACCCCTACGTGCTCGACCGCAACCCGTGCGGGTCGAGTTCCGGATCCGCGGCGGGAGTCGCGGCGAACCTCGCCACGGTTGCGATCGGAAGCGAGACCGACGGCTCGATCGTCTGCCCGTCGGGCCAGAACGGCGACGTCGGCATCAAGCCGACTCTCGGCCTGGTGAGCCGCACCGGAGTCGTCCCGATCTCTCACGAGCAGGACACCGCCGGGCCGATCGCCCGCAACAGCACCGACGCCGCGGTGACCCTCGGCGCCCTCACCGGCGTCGACCCGGCCGACCCGGCGACGGCGGCGAGCAAGGGCCACTCGCACCCCGACTACACCAAGTTCCTGAAGTCCGACGCGCTGCGCGGTGCCCGCATCGGCGTATGGCGCGAAGGGCTCACCGGCGTGAGCAACGAGACCGACGCGATCTACGACCGCACGGTCGCCAAGCTCAAGAGCCTCGGCGCGACCGTCGTCGACCCCACCAACCTGCCGTTCCAGGACAAGATCGGCACCAACGAGGGGACCGCGCTCAACGTCGAGTTCAAGCACGACATCAACGCCTACCTCGCCGCGACGCCGGGCCGGCACCCGAAGGACCTCGCCGGACTCATCGCGTTCGACAAGGCCCACGCCAAGCAGGAGATGCCCTACTTCGGCCAGGAGATCTTCGAGCAGGCGCAGGCGACCAACGGCGACCTCACCGACCCGGCCTACCTCAAGGCCCGTCGTACGGCGACGTCGCTGGCCCGGCGTTCGATCGACGAGACGCTGGCGAAGGACAAGCTCGATGCCATCATCGCGCCGACCAACAGCCCGGCCTGGACGACCGATCTGGTCAACGGCGACCACTTCCTGCTGGGCAGCTCCACCCCGGCGGCCGTGTCCGGCTACCCGAGCGTGACGGTGCCGATGGGCAACGCCTTCGGCCTCCCGGTCGGGCTGTCGTTCATCGGGACGAAGTGGTCCGAGCCGCAGCTGCTCGGTCTGGCCTACTCCTTCGAGCAGCACACCCACGCCCGTCGGGCGCCGCACTTCCTCCCCACCCTTCCCACCGGCTGAACCCAGCCTTCGGAAGTCCCTGTTGCCGGGGTTACTCGCGGGTAATATCGTGTTTGTTACCCGCGAGTAACCCGTGGGGCGGCACGTGCAGGGAGCTGGGCAGATGGGGCACTACCGGAGCAACCTCCGCGATCTGGAGTTCACCCTCTTCGAGGTGCTGGGCACCGACCGGCGGCTCGGCCACGGGCCTTTCGGCGAGGTCGATCTCGACACCGCCCGGGCGATGCTCGCCGAGGTCGACCGGCTGGCGACCGGCCCGCTGGCGGAGTGTTTCGCCGACTCCGACCGCAACCCGCCCGTCTTCGACCCCGCCACCCACACGGTGCGCCTGCCCGAGTCGTTCCTGACGGCGTTCTCCGCGTTGATGGACGCCGAATGGTTCCGGCTCGGCATCCCGGTCGAGCTCGGCGGCACAATCGTCCCCCGCACGCTGGTCTGGGCGATCGCGGAGCTGATCCTCGGCGCCAATCCGGCCGCGTTCATCTACGCCGCCGGCCCGACCTTCGCCGGCACGCTCTACGAACTCGGAAACGACGACCAGAAGAAGATCGCGCGGCAGATCGTCGACCGCCGGTGGGGCTCGACCATGGTGCTCACCGAGCCCGATGCCGGGTCCGATGTCGGGGCGGCGCGGACCAAGGCGATCGCCCAGCCGGACGGCAGCTGGCACCTCGAGGGCGTCAAGCGGTTCATCACGTCGGCAGAGTGGGACTGGCCGGAGAACATCGTGCATCTCGTGCTGGCCCGTCCCGAGGGGCCCGGCGTGCCGCACCGCCCCGGGACGAAAGGCCTGTCGCTCTTCGTCGTACCGAAGTTCCTCTTCGACCACGACACCGGTGAGCTCGGCGAGCGCAACGGCGCCTACGTCACCAACGTCGAGCACAAGATGGGCCTGAAGGTCTCGACGACCTGCGAGCTCACCTTCGGTGGCGAGCGCCCGGCCGTCGGATGGCTGGTCGGCGACACGCACGAGGGCATCGCGCAGATGTTCCAGATCATCGAGTACGCCCGGATGATGGTCGGCAGCAAGGCGATCGCGACGCTGTCCTCGGGCTACCTCAACGCACTCGACTTCGCCCGGACCCGGGTGCAGGGCGCCGACATGACCAAGCTGGCCGACAAGACCGCGCCGCGGGTGCCGATCATCCGGCATCCCGACGTACGCCGGATGCTCATGCTGCAGAAGTCCTACGCCGAGGGCATGCGGGCACTGGTGCTCTACACCGCCGCGCAGCAGGACGCCATCCAGGAGGCGACCGCGCAAGGCACGGTCGACGACGAGGCCGCCGCGCGCAACGACCTGCTGCTGCCGATCGTGAAGGGCGTGGGGTCCGAGCGTTCCTACGAGCTGCTCGCCCTCTCCTTGCAGACGCTCGGCGGTTCGGGATACCTGCAGGACTACCCCATCGAGCAGTACCTGCGGGACGCGAAGATCGACACGCTCTACGAAGGCACGACCGGAATCCAGGCGCAGGATCTGTTCTTCCGCAAGATCGTGCGCGACAACGGGACGGCGTTCACCGAACTCTGTCACGACATCCAGGCCTTCGCCGACAGTGAGGCGGGCAACGGCCGACTCAAGGAGGAACGCCTGCTGCTGGGCACAGCACTCGACGACGTGCAGGCCATGCTCGCCGCGATCGTCGGCGATCTCCTGTCCGCGCAGGAGAACGCCACCGACATCTACAAGGTCGGGCAGAACACGACGAGCCTGCTGATGAGCGTCGGCGACCTGGTCATCGCCTGGTTGCTGCTCCGGCAGAGCGAGACCGCGCTCGCTGCACTGGGTCGCGACACCGGCACCCGTGACCAGGCCTTCTACGAGGGCAAGGTCGCCGCGGCGCGGTTCTTCGCCACCACGGTCCTGCCGGAGCTCGCCGCCCGGCGCAAGGTTGCCGAAAACGTCGACAACTCCCTGATGGAGATACCGGACGCCGCCTTCTAGCCGGCTCCGGCAGGATGGCGACGTGACGGATCAGGTCAGGGACTTCTGGAACGCGGAGGCGGCGACCTTCGACGACGAGCCCGACCATGGGCTGCTCGACCCGGCGGTCCGCGCGGCCTGGGCCGATCTCCTCGTGCCGGTGCTGCCACCGGCTCCTGCCGACGTGATCGACCTCGGCAGCGGGACGGGAACGCTCGCCGTACTCCTGGCCCAGAACGACTACCTCGTGCGCGGGCTGGACCTGTCCGAGCGGATGGTGGCCGCCGCACGGGCGAAGGCCGCGGCGGCCGACGTACCGATCGACTTCCGGCCGGGTGACGCGGCCGAGCCACCGTTCGCGCCGGCCTCCGCCGACGTCGTCCTGGCCCGGCACATGCTCTTCATGCTGCCCGACCCGACGGCGGCCCTCGAGCGGTGGATCGGCCTGCTCCGGCCCGGCGGCCGACTCGTCCTCGTCGAGGGCCGGTGGTCGACCGGAGCCGGGCTCACGGGGTCCGAGTGCGCGAGTCTGGTCGGGAATGTGCGCAAAGACGTATCAGTTACCCGCCTCGACGACCCGGCCCTGTGGGGACACCCGATCGATGACGAGCGATACCTGCTGGTGAGCCGGAGCTAGCGAAAGAGGAGATCGCGCCATGACCACCGCCACCGACGCCGACACCGCAGAGGTGCTCCGCGCCGAGGAATCCTTCTTCGCGGCGCTGCTCGCCGCCGACCCGGGCGCACTCGCCGCCGTTCTCGCCGACGACTTCCTCATCGTCGACGTGATGAGTGGCCAGGTCGCCGACCGCGCCGCGATCCTCGGCGCCGTCGAATCAGGAGCCCTGAAGTTCCGGGAGGTCGTGCGGGATCCGACGCAGGCCTCGGTACGCCACCGCCGCGGCACCGCGGTGGTCGTCGGACGCACCCGGATGACGATGCGCTTCCTCGACAGCGAATCCACCGTGGAAAGCCGCTACACCCACGTCTACACACATGACGCCGACGGCTGGCGCCTGCTCTCGGCGCAGGGGACCCCCGTCATCGATCCGCCGACCGCACAGTAGCGATTCCGGCCGGACAGACGGCCGACGAGGTGGATCATATGCGTTCATGACGCCGACAACGTGGGACATCGTCATCGTCGGCGGCGGACCGGCGGGGGCATCGGCAGCGATCGCCGCGCTGCACGCCGAGCCGTCGGCATCGGTGCTGGTGCTCGACCGCAGCGACTTCCCGCGCGACAAATGCTGCGGGGACGCGGTGCTGGAGGGGGCGCTGGACGAACTCGCCGCCCACGGCGTCCCGCAGGGCCGGCTGATGGACGGGTACGCACCATCGAACGTCCTCACCCTGCAGTCCGCCGCCGGCCGGTCCGTGACCCGCATCCTGCCGCGCTCGATGCTGATCGTGCCGCGCGAAGTGTTCGACGCCCGGCTGCTCGCCGAGGCGAGAGCGCTCGGCGCGGTGTTCCGCCGGCACACAGTGCGTCAGGTCCGCGACCGGGGCTCACACGTCGAGGTCGACGACATCGCGAACGCCCGGGTCTGCATCGGTGCCGACGGCGTCGAGTCCGCGGTACGGCGCGCCGTCGGCGACGGCGGTCGGCGCGACATCGCGGTGGCGATCCGCGGCTACGACTCCAGTGCCGGCGAACCGGCGTCGCGCATCGTGCTCAACCATCATTCCGGCATGGCCTACGCCTGGCGGTTCCCGACGACGTCAGGCCCCGCGAACGTGGGGTACGGGCACCTGTTGCGGCCGGGCGAATCCGCCAATCGCCGGCTGCTGCTGTCGACGATGCACGCGCTGCTCCCCGGCCTCGACGTCGACCCGCATACCGTGCGGGCGCATCGGCTGCCGCTGTCGTCCAGCCGGCCGGTCACCGCCCGTGGTCGTATCGTGCTCGCCGGGGACGCCGCCAGCCTCGTCAACCCCGTCTCGGGGGAGGGCATCTCCTACGCGATCAGCTCCGGCCTGGCCGCCGGTGCCGCGGCGGTGCTCGAGCCGAATCGGGTCGCCGCGCAGTACCGGACCGCGCTACGACGGCGGTTCGCCCGTCATCACCGCCACGTCACCCTGCTGGCCGGGCTCACCGGCTGGCGTGCGGTCGTGGACGCGGCACTGTCCGCGGCGGCCGGAAGTCAACGGGTCTTCGACGACATCGCCGAGTTGTCGCTCGCCGAGGGGGTCATCACGCCGCGGTTGGCGGCGAACCTCGTGCTGAGCCTCGGACGTCGGGGCGTCGTACGCGGGACGGGCGACGGCTAGAGCGGCTCGTCGAACCGGGCGACGGCCCGCATCTTGTTCATCGCATCGAGCGCGGCGACCTTGTAGGACTCGGCGAGCGTCGGGTAGTTGAAGACGGTGTCGACCAAATACTCGATGGTCCCCCGGCAGCCCATCAGGGTCTGTCCGATGTGGACGAGCTCGGTCGCGCCGGTGCCGAACACGTGTACGCCGAGCAGCTCGCGCGTCTCGGAGTGCACGAGCAGCTTCAGCATTCCGTAGGAGTCGCCGATGATCGCGCCGCGGGCGAGCTCGCGGTAGCGGGAGATGCCGACCTCGAACGGCACCGACGTCTCGGTCAGCTCGTCCTCGGTGGCGCCGACGTAGCTGATCTCCGGGATCGTGTAGATCCCGATCGGCTGCAGCGTCGAGAGCTGCCCGTCCAGTTTCTCGCCGAAGGCGTGGTACGCCGCCCGCCGGCCCTGCTCCATCGAGGTCGCCGCGAGGGCAGGGAATCCGATCACGTCGCCGACCGCGTAGATGTGGTCGACCTTGGTCCGGTAGTGCTCGTCGACCTCGATCCGGCCGCGCGGATCGGCCTGCAGCCCGGCGTTGCCCAGCTCGAGAGGTTCGGTGACGCCCTGGCGGCCCGCCGAATACATGACGGTGTCGGCGGGGATCCGCTTGCCGCTCTCCAGGATGGTCAGCGTGCCGGTGTCGTGGCGCTCCACCCGGGACACGGTCTCGCGGAACCGGAAGGTGACCGCGAGATCGCGCAGCTGATATTTCAGGGCCTCCACGATCTCGAGGTCGCAGAAATCGAGCATCCGTTCGCGCCGCTCGACGACGGTCACCTTGGTCCCCAGCGCCGCGAACATCGAGGCGTACTCGATACCGATGACGCCGGCGCCCACGACGACCATCGAGTTCGGGATCCGGTTCATCAGCAGGATCTGGTCGGAGTCGACGACCGTCTCGCCGTCGAAGTCGACGGTGGACGGACGGGCCGGCGTGGTGCCGACGGCGATCACGATCTTGTCCGCGGTGACCCGGTGCTCGTCACCGACCTCGTTGACGACGGCGACGGTGTGGTCGTCGACGAAACGGCCCATGCCGGTGAGCATCGCGACGTGGTTGCGCGCGAGCTGGCTGCGGATGACGTCGATCTCCCGCTCGACCACATGGTGGGTGCGCGCGGTCAGGTCGGAGATGGCGATCTCTTCCTTGAGCCGGTAGCTCTGCCCGTAGAACTCGTGCTGGCTGTGCCCGGTGAGGTAGAGCACCGCCTCCCGCAGCGTCTTCGACGGGATGGTGCCGGTGTTGATGCAGACACCGCCGACCATCGACCTGCGCTCGACGACGGCCGATCTCCGCCCGAGCTTGGCTCCCGCGATCGCGGCCTTCTGCCCGCCCGGGCCGGAGCCGAGCACCAGCAGGTCGAAGTCGTACATCAGACCGCCTCATCGGTACGCCGATCGTGCCCGTCGCTCTCATCCTGCCCGGCCGGGAAGGCCCGCGCATCCCAGGTCGATGAGCGCGTCGCGCGATCAGTGTGGCCCGCCGACCTCCGTGCCGCACGGTCCACCGCCGAGGGTCGCCGCGAGTTCCACCGGGTCCCCGCTCATGGTGAGCGGCTGATACCAGGTGGACATGCGCTCCGAGGAGGTCCCGATGTAGTGGCAGATGAACGAGCGCCGGAACCGGTCGGCCGTCTGATTCGGCTCCGACCCGTGCACCAGGCTGCCGTTGAAGAACAGCACGTCGCCGGGCGACATGTCGACCGGGACGGTGGCGAGGCCGGCCGGCGGCGGGACGAACTCCCGGGTGAAGGAGACGTCCGGGTCGGCGTCCTCCGGGCAGAACACGTCCATCCGATGCGTCCCCGGGACGACCTCGAGGCCGCCGTTGGCGCGGTCGATCTCGTCGATCGCCACCCATGCGGCGATACACGTGCCCGGCTCGACCCGCAGGTAGAAGTTGTCCTGATGCAGCGCCTGCCCCCTGGCCCCCGGCGGCTTGAAGTAGAACATGCTCTGTGCTGCCAGCGGCTCCTCCCGGAGCAGCGCCGCGACGACCGCCCGGAACCGGGCGTCGAGCAGATACCGCCGCGCGGTCGGGTTGATCCGGTGCGGGTTCATCACCCGCGGATAGGCGTGCAGCGGGTCGGTGGCGGCGGCCGCATCGGCCTCGTCGGCGGGCTTGGGCTCGAAGTGTCCAGGGATCGGTCCGCCGGCCTGCAGAGCGGCGAACTCCTTGCGCAGTAGGTCGATCTCGTCGCCGGACAACACTCCGGGCAGCACGATGAACCCGTCGTCGTCGAAGCGGGCGACCTGATCGCGGTCAGGTACGACGGTCGGTACGCTTGCGGCGGTCGTCATCTCATCCCTCTTTCCTCAGTCGCGTCGACGATAGGCGCGAGCGCCCCGTGACGCGATACCCAGGAGTGTCGAGGACATGCCTGAGACTGCTGCCGAGACCCCGGCACCGCCGGCGCATGTGCCGCTGGTCGGGTGCTTCGACGAGCGTCCCGGCTACGCCGTACACCGGACCGCGGGTGCCAAGAACTCGCTGCTGACCTGGACCGTCTCCGGCGGCGGGCGGCTGCGTCAGGGAGACGTGACCGTGGATGCGGGGCCGGGGGATGCCGTCCTGCTGGGTGCCTCGATCGGGCACGACTACGGGGTGGCGCCGGACGCGGACGGGTGGGGCTTCTGGTGGGTGCATGTCCAGCTCCCCACCCGCTGGCAGGACTGGCTCGCGCCGTACCAGGTGGGACCGGGGCTGCACGCCGTCCGCGGGGTGCCGGCCGGGCTGCGGGGCCGGATCGAGGGGATCTTCGCCCGGGCACACGCCGACGCCCGCTGGTCCGGGCACGGCACGCCGCCCGATCCGCTCCCGGCCGGCACCCGCACGGCCCGGCCGACCGCCGCGACGGCTCCCGCGGCCCGCGACCTCGTCCTCAACGGCGTGGAGGCGGTGCTGGCGCTGGTCACGGCCGCCGGGCGTGAGCCGGCCGCCGTCGGCGACCCGCTGGACCCGCGGGTCCGGCGCACGGTATCGCTGCTGCGCGCCGACCCGGCGTCACCGCACACGGTGGCGTCGCTGGCGGCGAACGCCGCGCTGTCACCTTCGCGGTTCGCCCACCTGTTCGCGGCGCAGACCGGCCGGGCCCCGATGGAGGCCCTCCGCCGGGCGCGGTTGGAGCATGCCGCGCAGCTGCTCGACGCGACCGATCTCGATGTCGGCCGGGTGGCCCGGGCATCCGGCTTCGCGAGCGCATTCCATTTCAGCCGCGCGTTCCGGGACCAGTTCGGCATGCCGCCGCGGGACTACCGGTCCCGGTGACTGCACACTGAGGCGGTGACGGTGTCGGGCACACGGCAGGCCGAGGATCTCGCGTTGCTGCGTCGCTATGAGCCGGTCCTGCGCTACACCCGGGGTGAACTGTTCCTGCCGATGTCGGTCGAGAGCTACCTGCGCTCGTGCGGGCTGTGGCGCGCGACCGGACAGCAGCTCCGGGCGCCGGGTGACATCACCGCGACGTGCCTGGCCGAGGCGGGTGCGGCAGCCGTGGCCGACGACCTGTCGCTGCAGTTCGTGGAGCGCCCGCTGACTCGGCGGGAGCTGCGCAGATGGCGCCGGGAATCGGGGCGGACGCGCTTCGTCGCGGGCAACAGCCGGTTCGCCACGGTCGGCCTTCTCGGCCGGCTGATCGATGCGGTCATGCGGCTGTCGCTGTTGCTGCGCGGGCGGGTACCGGGCGGTACCACGGCGGCCGCCGAGCAGCGCTACCGCTCCGGACCTCAGCCCGACGCCTGCCCCTACTACGGCCACGTCACCCACGATCGCGGCTTCGTCGCACTGCAGTACTGGTTCTTCTACGCGATGAACGACTGGCGGTCCACGTTCGGCGGCGTCAACGACCACGAGGCCGACTGGGAACAGGTCACCATCTTCCTTGCCGACCCGCCGGAGCCGGATGCGCGTCCGGCGTGGGTCGCGTTCTCCTCCCACGACGAGGCCGGCGACGACCTCCGCCGCCGGCAGGACGACCCCGACATCGACTGGCAGGGCACCCACCCGGTCGTCTACGCCGGCGGCGGCTCGCACTCGGGGGGATACCTGCCGGGCGACTACCTCGTCACGGTCGAGCCACCGGCGCTCCGCCGGCTGCTCGCCGGCACGCGTCGGCTGGCCCGGGTGTTCCTGCCCTGGACCCGCGATCGCGAGGGCACCGCCCTCGGCATCCCCTTCATCGACTACCGCCGCGGCGACGGGGCCGGCATCGGCCCCGGAGCGGAGCGGCCCTGGAACGCAGTGCTGGTCGACGACGAGACTCCCTGGGTGCGCGACTACCGCGGCCTGTGGGGGCTCGACACCGGCGATCCCTTCGGTGGGGAACGAGCCCCTTCTGGACCGCGCTACGAGCGCACCGGATCGGTACGCCGCTGCTGGTCTGATCCGGTGGGCTGGGCCGGCCTCGACAAGGAGACGCCGTCGCCGGAAGTCGAGCGGCGGGCGGTCGAGGAGCGCATCGCCGAGCTGGACGACCTGATCGTCGCGGCCGACGCCGAGCTGGACACCCGCGGCGACGAACTGCGCCGGATCCAGGCCGGGATCCGGGCGCTCGACAGCGCCGGCACCCGCGCCGACCGCACCGCCCTCGCCGCGCCGGAGGAGGCGGTGGACCAGGTGCGGGTACGCCGGCTCGCGCTCGGCGAGGAGCGCGAGGCGCTGGCCCGCGCCGCCGCGGCCGGCCTGCCGCCCGGGGATCCGCACGCCCACCTGCGGCACCGCGCCGTACCCAACGTCGATCCGGTCCGGACCCGGCACCGGGTGCTGCGGGTGTGGTCGACGGTCTCGGCGTCGGTGCTGCTCGTCGGCCTCGCCCTGATCGTCGTCGACAACCGCGGAGATGTGGTGCCGGCGCTGGTTTTCCTGGCGGTGCTCATGCTCTGCGTGGAGGCCTTCGCCCGCGGGCACCTGCTGCGGTTCGTCGGCGGGTTGCTTGCGGTCGCCGGCCTGGCGGCCGTGATCTGGACGGCCGCTCAGGCCGCGATCGGGAACTGGCGGTGGGCCGTGGCCGCCGTACTCGTCCTGTCGGCAGTCGTCCTGCTGCTCGCCAACGTGCGCGACTTCTTTCTCAAGCGCTGACCGACCGGGAGTGGGTGTGCGCCGGGCTGGGCGTCGCCGCCCGCGCGTGTGTCTGCCAGGCTCCGACGGCCAGCACCACCGCGACGACGATCAACACGGCCTTGACGAGGGTCTTGGCGACCTTGACGGCGATCAGCAGGGCGATCACCGCCACCACCACCAGCCCGATACTGACACCCACCGCACACTCCCTAAGTCTGGCCGGTCAGCGTACACGGGCCGGTGGGGCT
The DNA here is from genome assembly GCA_036497565.1 of Mycobacteriales bacterium. Classification (NCBI taxonomy): domain Bacteria; kingdom Bacillati; phylum Actinomycetota; class Actinomycetes; order Mycobacteriales; species Mycobacteriales bacterium. Next base: position 45,350 of record DASXJE010000226.1, on the reverse strand, counting down.
AGCCCCCGGACGGATTGGCCGGGTTTCCTGATGGTTGGCGGCCACCCGTTCCCCCTACCGTTGCGTCATAACGCCACTACGGAGAGGCTCCGCCATGACCGACGCCGCGGCACGGCCGGGCAGCGCGCTCGGCGCGGTGCTGCGGGCGCCGTTCTCGGCGTGGGCATGGCTCGCGATGAGCTATCTCGCGCTCAGCGCTCTGATCGGTACGGCGACGTTCACGGTGTTGGTCACGCTGGTGTCGCTGTCCGCCGGGCTGATGATCCTGGCGCTGGTCGGGCTGCTCGTGCTGTGGCTCGCGTTCGGCCTCTCCCGCGGCGTGGCCCGGCTGGAGACCCGCCGCGCGTCGACGTTCCTCGGGAAGCGGATCGCGCTGCGGCCGCCGCCGAAGCTCGACGGGTGGCTGCCGGCCCGGATGTGGGCCCGCACCAAGACCCGCGGCACCTGGCTGGAGCTCCTCTACGCAGGGCTCGTCCTCCCGGTGACCGGATGGGTCGGCGGTGTCGTGGTCTGGGCCGTCTGGGGAGCCGGCCTCGGTTTCCTGCTGTTCCCCGCCTACGGGTGGGCGACCGCATCACCCGGTTCGCTGCCGGGCTGGAACCTGGGCTACCCCGCGTCGGTGGCCGTGCACGTCGTCGCCGGGGCCGCCCTCCTGCTGGCCGCGCCCTGGCTCGCCCGCGGCGTCGCCCTGGGCCAGGTCGCGCTGGCCCGGATGTTGCTCGCACCCGGGAAGCAGGAGGCGCTCACCACCCGGGTGGAGACGCTGCAGGACACCCGCTCCCGGATGGTGGCTGCCGCGGACAGCGAGCGGCGCCGGTTCGAACGTGATCTGCACGACGGCGCCCAGCAGCGGCTCGTCGCACTGGCGATGACGCTCGGCCGGGCGCGGACGAAGCTGGGCGACGACCCGGAGTCCGTCCGCGCCCTGGTCGACGAGGCGCACGGGGAGGCGAAGCAGGCCCTCGCCGAGCTACGCGATCTCGCCCGCGGCATCCACCCGAGCGTGCTCACCGACCGCGGTCTGGACGCCGCGTTGTCAGCACTCGCCGCGCGCTGCCCGGTCCCGGTGGAGGTCCGGGTGGACGTGCCGCGGCGGGCCGCGCCCGGCATCGAGGCGGTCGCCTACTTCGTCGTCGCCGAGGCGCTGACCAACGTCGCCAAGCACTCCCTGGCCGACCGGGCCCGGGTCGACGCGGTCCGGCACGGCGACGTGCTGCGGCTCACGATCACCGATGACGGCCGCGGCGGCGGCAACCTCGACACCGGCTCCGGTCTGGCCGGCCTGCGCGACCGGGTCCGCGCGGTCGACGGCACCTTCGTCCTCACCAGCCCGTCCGGCGGGCCCACCACGATCGGAGTAGACCTGCCATGCGAGTCGTGATCGCGGAGGATGCCGTCCTGCTGCGGGAGGGCATCACCCGCCTGCTCGAGGAGGACGGCATGTCGGTGGTTGCCGCGGTGGCCGACGGCGAGGAGTTGCTGCGCGCGGTCGAGCGGCATCAACCGGATGTGTGCGTCGCCGACGTCCGGATGCCGCCGACCTTCACCGACGAGGGCGTGCGGGCCGCGCTCGTCCTCCGGCGCCAGTGGCCTGATGTCGCCGTACTCGTGCTGTCCCAGTACGTCGAGGAGCGCTACGCCGTCGATCTCATCGCCGGCGACACCCGCGGCGTGGGCTACCTGCTGAAGGACCGGGTCGCCGACGTCGCGGAATTCCTCGAGGCGCTGCGCCGGGTCGGGTCGGGCGGGACCGCGCTCGACCCGGAGGTGGTGTCGCAACTGCTCACCCGCAGCCGTCGCCGGGACCCGCTCGACTCGCTGACACCACGGGAGCGCGAGGTGCTCTCGGCCATGGCGGAGGGCCGATCCAACGGGGCGATCGCGGCCCATCTCGTCGTCTCCGAGGGCGCGGTGGAGAAGCACGTGAGCAGCATCTTCGCCAAGCTCGCACTCCCCCCGGCCGAACAGGACCACCGTCGGGTGCTCGCCGTACTGCGGTTCCTCGAGTCTGCCGATCCGGTCGCGGGCTCCGGAGGCGCCCGATGACCGACCATCGGCCGTCCCGGACACCCGGGCAGGTGCTGTCGATCGGCGCCGGAGCGGTCCTCGCGGCGGCGCTGGTGGGATTCAGCGGGCTTCAGATCGTCGGCGCCACCGCCGGCGTCGTTCACCACACCGACCACCTCGTCTACCGCGACCCCCCGAACCGGCTGCAGATCGACACGGCCAACGGCGACGTCGTCGTCGTCCGCGGTCCGAACGGTGAGCTCACCGTCGACCGGCGGACCACCTCGTCGCTCTCCGCCCCTGAACCCACGGCCGTGCAGACCGGCGGCCTGCTCCAGCTCCGCAGCCACTGCGCGGGATTGGCCGGGGCTGGCCGCTGCGACGCGTCGTACGTCATCCACACCCCCGCGGGGATGTCGGTGACCGTCCGGACCGGGTCCGGGAACGCAAGTGCCAGTGGGCTCGACGGCGCGGTCGATCTGCGCTCCGGCTCCGGCGACGTCGTCGCCACCGGCGTGTCCGGTGCGCTCACCCTGCAGACGGGCTCGGGTGACATCACCGCCACCGGCATCGCCGGCGGACCGCTGCGGCTGCACACATCGTCCGGGTCGATCGACGCCTCCGACGTCCGCGCCGGACGCGTGTCGGCGGTGACATCGTCGGGCGACGTCGGGCTGGCCTTCTCCGTGTCACCGACGGCCGTGACCGCGACGACCTCGTCCGGCGGCGTGGCCGTGACGGTGCCGCACGGACCGCAGCTGTACGACGTCGCACAGCGCACCGGATCCGGCGGGGCGACCGCCGCCGTGCGGACCGACCCGTCGTCGAACCGGCATATCGACGAGGTCACGTCCTCCGGCGACGCCTCGGTCGCCTACCGCTGAACGCCCGTACGACGTGGCATCGTGTCGATCATGCTCAGGGCCCGGATCGCCGCTGCCGCCGCCATCGCGACGGTCGGCGTCCTCGTCGCGACCCTCGGCGGGTGTGATTCGTCCCCGCCGGCGCCGGCCGCGCCGAGCCGGCTGCCGATCCCGGCGGTCGCGCTGCTCCCGGGCGAACATGCACTCGCGGCGCGCACCGTCAACGACGGCAACCTGGCCTTCACCCCGCTCGGCCTGACCTGCGACATCCCGTCCGTGATCGGCACCCACGGTGAGCTCAATGCGCGCGGCCAGTACTGCCGGGTGACCCTGGAGATCTACAACCGGGACGTGAGCTTCCACACCGTGTCGGTCGGACGCCAGCAACTCGTCGACCGGACCGGGCGGCGCTATCTGCCCGCCGACGACCCGATGAACATCAAGCGGCAACCGAGCAGCCTCTCGCTCGGGTCGCAGGACCGGATCCTGCTCCAGGTGTGGTTCGAGCTCCCGGAGTCGGCGCACGCCGCCCGCATCTGCCTGCACGGCGACCACGAGCCGAGCGGACTTCCGATCAACGCGCCCGCACCTGCGGCACCGAACGGCCGCTGCATCCCGCTGCGCTGAGCGGAGTCACACCTGCTGGAGCGCGACCAGGAAAATGGTCAGCGGGCGGGCAGCGGGCACCGGCAACCCCACCGTGGCCAGAACGGCCCCGGAGAACTCGGCTCCGTCGACCGGCCAGGCCGCAGCGCCCGGCCCGCGCGGCCCGACCTGCGTCACCCGGTAGCGCGCACCGGGGTCGAGTCCGGGCACCGTCATCGTGCGGGCGGCGCCGCGATCGGCCAGGTCGACCTGCACCCAGGCCATCAGCGCGGACGAGCGGTCGGCGGCGACCACCCCATGGCTCAGTGCGCTGTCGTCGGATGTCTCGACCCGCACCACCCGCCCGGTGTGCACGAGGGCCTGATGCTCCCGGTAGAGCGCCACCCAGCGGGCGAGTTCCGCGCGCTCGTCCGCGGTCGCGGCGGTGAGATCCCATTCGATCCCGAACTGGCCGAACAGCGCGGTCGCGGCCCGGAAGGCCAGCGGGATGGCCCGCCCGGTCTGGTGGGAGACCGGCGCGGAGATGTGCGCACCCATGTATTCCGATGGCACCAGCTGACCGGTCCACCGCTGGATCGCCTGACGGGCGAGGGCGTCGGTCATGTCCGAGGTCCAGATGCGCTCGGTCCGCTCGAGGATGCCGAGGTCGACCCGCCCGCCGCCGCCGGCGCACGACTCCCATTCCACCTTCGGGTGACGACGACGCAACTCGTCCAGGAGGGCGTAGAAGCCGAGCGTGTGGGCGTGCACGACCGCGCCGCCGGCCCGGGTCTGCGAACCGGCGTCGATCAGGTCGCGGTTGTGATCCCACTTGACGTAGGAGATGTCGTACTCACCCAGCAGTGCGTCGAGCCGCTCGAGCAGGTAGTCGCGCACCTCCGATCGGGACAGGTCGAGGACCAGTTGGTTGCGCTGCAGCGGCGGTACCCGGCCGCCGGTCGAGAGGATCCAGTCCGGGTGTGCGCGGTAGAGGTCGGAGTCGGGATTGACCATCTCCGGCTCGAACCACAGGCCGAATTCCATGCCCCGCTCGCGGACCCGCTCGATGAGCGGCGAGAGGCCCTTCGGCCAGACCGCTTCGTCGACCCACCAGTCGCCGAGGCCGGCGTGGTCGTGGCGCCGGTAGCGGAACCACCCGTCGTCGAGCACGTAACGTCCGACGCCGACCTCGGCGGCGAGGTCGGCCAACGTCAGCAACCGGTCCAGGTCGTGGTCGAAGTAGACCGCTTCCCAGACGTTGAGGTTGACCGGCCGCGGATTGCGCGGGTGGGCGGGCAGGGAGCGCAGGAAACCGTGGAAGGCCGCGGCGAGGCCGTCGAGACCGTCGTCGGCGGCGACGAGGTAGACCCACGGCGTCGTATAGGACTCGTCGGGCCCCAGGACCACCTCGCCGGGGAGCAGCAACTCTCCCCCGCCGATCGTGGTCAGCCCGGAGGGGAGCCGCTCGACCCGGTGGACGTGGTTGCCGCTCCACCCGACGTGCACGCCCCATACGTCGCCGTCGCCGAACCCGAAGTCACTCGTCCCGGCGACGAGCACGGTCGCCGCGTCGTGCCCGGTCTTGCCCCGGCGTCCTTCGCGCACCCAGAGGCCATCGGCGATCGGTCGCCGCTGCGGGACCCGCTCGCGGCCCCAGCCACCGGTGAAGTCGAGGGTCTCGGCGGCGCGCCGCGGTAGCGGGAAGACGACGTCGAGCGCCTGCACGACGTAGCCACCCGGAGCGGTGTTGGTCAGCGTGTGCCGGGTACGGATGGCTCCCCCCGGCAACGTCTCCATGTCGGTAGCGAGCCGGAGGCCGGCGACCCGGTCCTCCGCTTCGACCCGCAGCCGGGGTCCGCTGTCGGACAGCCCGGTCGTCTCGAATGCGGTGGACCAGTCCCGACCGGCCACCGGGTCGTCGCCACCCAGCCGGTAGCCGGACAGCCCCGGTCGGCCGTACCAGCCTCTCGAGTGCTCCGGCAGCAGCGCGCATGCCTGCGACTCGGGGACCGCTGCCTCGATCTGCTCAGCGCTCCGGTCGGCATCGGGGAGCAGCCCCACCCAGTCGATCCGTGGCAAGCCACCGTCGGCCGTGGTAAGCACCACTCCTGTCGTGGGACCGCTGGCCGATGTCGACGGGAACTGCATCAGTAGAACGATACGAGATCGTGGTTGCCCGCGATCGTGGCGTTACGGGTCCCGTCCGCGACCGACGTCGATCCGAGGAACATCGGCCCGAGCTCGTTGGCCATGTCGACCAGGCCGACCGCGATTCCCGGACTCACCGGGAAGTTGACCACCTTGCCGCGGGCCTCGTCGAGGAACGGCTGCAGGTCGATCCCCTCCTTCTTCCAGTGCTGCAGGAAGAGCGGGTCGAGGCTCTTGATGCCGGGCCAGATGTAGCCGCCCTCACCCATGATCTTCTCCGAGGCCGGGCTGCCGAGCCACTTCTCCAGCTCCCACGCCTCCTTCGGGTGCGGGCTTGCGGTGTTGATCGCGTCGACCAGTCCGTTGAAGACGCTGACCCGGCCCTGCGGGCCCGCGGGCAGCGGGAGGACGCCGACCTTGAACTTCACCGACGAGGCGATCGTGCTGGTGTTCCAGTCACCGGCCTGATAGATCGCCACGCGGCCTTCGGCGAAGAGCTGGGTGGCCGTCGATCCGGCGACCTCCGGCCCCATCTCGCCCGCCGGAACGCCGACGTGGTCCTTGTTCATCAGCCCGGTGTAGTACTGGAACGCCTGCTGCGCCGCCGGTTGGGCGAGCGAGATCTTCTTCGAGTAGGGCTTCGGCAGGACCCCGGCGCCGTTCATCGCGAGGAAGCTTCCGTAGCCGGACTGCGGGTCGTTGGCCACCGTGAGCGCGTAGGTCTTGATGTTGCCGGCGTCGAAGCCCGGCGCGCCCATCGACCGGCCCTTGTCGTCGGTCGTGGCTTGCTTCAGCATCGGCGTGAAGGTGCCGCCGCCGTCGGGGTTCCAGGTCAGGTTCTTCGGGATCTTCACGTGGTGCTGGGCGAAGTAGTCCTTGTTGTAGTAGAGCGCGATCGTGTCCCAGTCCTTGGGCAGCCCGTAGATCTTGCCGGCGTGCTGGTGCAGCTTGACCAGGGCCGGGTAGTACTGCGACATGTTGACGTGGTCGCGCTTGATCAGCGGGCCGATGTCCTTGACCATCCCGTCCTGGATCCAGTTGGCCAGGAACGGCGTGTTGACCCAGAACAGGTCGGGTGCGTCGTGGGAGACGTATTCCGAGGTCAGTTTCTGCGGGTAGTTGCCGTAGGGGATCTGCTCGATCGTGACGTGGATGTTGGGGTGCTGCTTCTCGAAGATGTCGATGGACTTCTGGTAGCCGACCTGCTGGGTGGCGTCCCACAGCGCGTAGGTCAGGTTGACGGTCTTGCCGTCGCCGGCCCCGACGTCCGAGGTCCCCCACCCCTGTCCGCAGGCCGCGAGCACGAGCAGTGCTGCCGCGATCAGGGTCGCGACGGCTCCGCGACGACGCAGGCGCTGTCTCATCGGCTTACCCCACCGAGCGAGATCGAGCGGACGATCTGCTTCTGGAAGATCATGAAGAGGATCACCATCGGGATCAGCGCCAGCAGCGACCCGGCCAGCACGAGGTTCCACTGGGTGCCGAAGTTGGACTGCAGGTCGGCGATGCCGACCGTGTTGACCCGCAGGGCGGTCGAGTTGGTGGCGATGAGCGGCCAGAGGAAGTTGTTCCAACCGAACACGAACGCGATCAGGCTTCCCGTGATGAGGATCGGCCGTGACAGCGGCACGATCATCGTCCAGAGGATGCGCACCTCGCTGCACCCGTCGATCCGGGCCGCTTCGATGAGCTCTTCGGGGATCGTCAACAGGTACTGCCGCATCAGGAAGATCATGTACGGCACACCCAGGACGTAGGGCAGGAACAGCGCCCAGTACGTGTTGAGCAGGTGGATGTTGTCCATGATCACGTAGAGCGGAATCATCGTCACCGCGCCCGGAACCATCAGCGTCGCCAGATAGACCCAGAACAACGCGTCCCGGCCCGGAAAGTGCATCCGGGCGAAGGCATAGGCGGCGAGCATCGAGAAGACGACCTGCCCGACGGTGAGGATGACCGTCACCACCAGCGTGTTCAACAGGTAGGTCGTGAAGTGCTGGTCGAAGAGCACCTGGCTGAAGTTGGTCGTGCTCAGGCTCGTCGGCGGGATCCACGGTCGCTCGCCGAGCACGCCGGATAGCGGCTTGAACGAGGCGAATACCGCGAACAGGTAGGGGCAGATGAAGATCGCGGCGACGATGAGCAGCGCGATGTAGTACAAGGTGAGACGCACCACACGAGATGCCGTGGAGGGCGCGCCACCGGTCGCGCCCTTCTGCCTCGCGGGTGTGCCAACAGCGGTCGCAGTCTGGGTAGCCATCGCCTCAGGTCATCTCGTAGACGGTCCGGCGCCTGAAGTAGGCGAATTGCGCGACAGTGAACGCGAGGATGATGAGGAACAGGATCACCGACATCGCCGACGCATCACCGATGTTGAAGGCCACGAAGGCCGACTGATAGATCTGCAGGTTGACGACCTGGGTCGCATAACCCGGGCCACCCTGGGTCAGCACGAAGACCATGTCGAAGACCTGGAACGAGCCGATCACCCCGGTCACCAACACGAACAGCATCGTCGGCCGAAGCAGCGGCAAGGTGATCCTGGTGAATTGCTGGATCTTGCTCGCGCCGTCGACCCGCGCCGCCTCGTAGAGGTGGTTGGGTATCGCCTGTAACCCGGCGAGGAAGAAGAGCATGTTGTAGCCGGCGTACTGCCAGATGTTGGCGAAGGCGATGACCGGCATCGCGGTGGCCGTGGAGGCCAGCCAGGCCGGACCGTGGATGCCGACGAGGGAGAGCAGCGTGTTGATCGCGCCCGTGTTGGGGTCGAAGAACCAGTTCCACACGACTGCCATCGCGACCGGCGTGGCGAGGAACGGAAGCACGCAGATGACGCGCAGCAGACCGGTGGCCGGCAGGTGCCGGTTGAGCAGTATCGCCAACCCGAGCGCAATGGCGGTCTGGATCGGGATGTTCAGCACGACGTAGTACAGCGTCACGAGCAGCGAGTGCGCCATGTGGTCGTACTTGAAGATGTTCAGGTAGTTGGAAAAACCCACGAACTTCGCCGGGCGGAGCAAATCCCACTTGACGAAGCTGAGGATGATCACCAGCACCACGGGGATCAGCAGAAAAAAGATCACGCCGATCAGGCTGGGTGCGAGGAACAACATCGCGAGCCCGGTCTTGCGCTGTGGTCCGCTACCAGCCGGGCGGTCGCTGGTGGCGGTCCCGGCCGCGGCCGGTGGCGCGATGGTCGTCATGTCCGTGAACGCATACGCGAGTGCAGCCGTACCACGACCCGCTGCTCGGCGTACCCGCGCCACAGCGGGTCGTACTGTGCTCCGTCGACCACAAAACCTCCAATGTCAAACAGCCGTCTTACCCGACGAAAGGCGGCCGGTCAACGGTTCGGGGCCGACGAACACGTCGGCCGACCGGGATTCACCCGACGATCCCGCCGTCCGAGGGACGGCGGGATCGTCACGTTTGAGCGAAAAGAGACCTGCCGGTCGGTCGCGGCAGATCTACCAGTAGTGCCGGCGGCCACCGATCGCGCGGCCCGCGGAACCGAGTGCCATGAGCACCAGTCCGACGACCAGCGAGATGATCCCCAGCGTCCACAACACCGGGATGCCGACGATGAAACCGATCAGCATCAACACGATGCCTATGATGATCACAACAGACCTCCAGAAGAACATTCCTGGGCCGCCGATAAAGCGACCTGAATGGAACCCCGTTGCTTTTGTCACGCCTTTATTGCGGCCGGAATCCGGCTTTCCCCACCCCTTCTCAGACTCCTCGCGCGGCGTTTCCAGCCGCAGCCGGCGTGACGATGACCGCATCGTTGTACCCCGGCCGGGCGGTTTCACTCCTGCTCAGGTGAAGGCGACCAACGTCGCCGGATCGGCCAGCATCGCACCGACATCGGCGAGGAACTCCGCACCGAGCTGACCGTCGATGATTCGGTGGTCGAAGGAGACGGCGAGCTGGGTGACCTGCCGGGGCACGATTGCGCCGTCAACGACCCACGGCATCTCCCGAACGGCACCGAAGGCGAGAATGGCTGCCTCACCGGGCGGCAGGATCGGTGTGCCGGTGTCGATGCCGAACACCCCGACGTTGGTGATGGAGATGGTGCCGCCGGCGAGGTCGGCGGGGGTCGTTTTCCCCGACCGTGCGACGTCGGTCAGCTCGACCAGTGCGCCCGCGAGTTCGCGGAGGGTCAGTCGTTCCGCGTCCTTGATGTTGGGCACGATCAGGCCGCGGTCGGTGGCGGCGGCGATACCGAGGTTGACGTAGTCCTTGACGACGATCTCCTGGCGTTCCTCGTCCCAGGTGGAGTTGACCATCGGGTGCCGACGGGCCGCGAGCAGCAGCGCCTTGGCGACGAAGAGCAGCGGGCTGACCTTGACGTCGGCGTACTGCGGCAGCGCCGCGACCTTACGACGCAGCTCCATCGTCGGCGTGATGTCGATGGTGAGGAACTCGGTGACGTGCGGCGCGGTGAAGGCGCTCGTGACCATGGCGGTCGCCGTGTGCTTGCGCACTCCCTTGACGGGGATGCGCTGCTCGCGCGAGCCGGCGCTCGCCGATGCGACCGGACCGGTCGCCGCGGCGCCCTCGATGTCCGCCCGCGTGATCGCGCCCTGCGGACCCGAGCCGGTCAACCCGGCCAGGTCGACGCCGAGGTCCTTGGCCAGCTTGCGGACCGGGGGCTTTGCAAGAGCGGGACCGTCGGCGGGTGGCGGCGTCGCCGCCGGCGCAGTTGCCGGCGCGGTGCTCTTTCGTGGCCGGCGTACGGCGACGGTCGACCGCGGGCCGTAACCCACCAGGACCGAGGTGCGCCCGCCCGGAGCCGGGCCGCCGATCATGCCGGGTTCGACCGGCTCGTCGGCCGACGGCCTGGGGATGTCGGGTACCAGGTCGTCGGTCATGCCGGTCGTCCCTGGGCTGGGCGTCGCTTCGCCGGCGTCGGTGTTGGGCGCGACGTCGACTGTGATGATCGGTGTACCGACGTTGACCGTCGCGCCTTCGGGATAGTTCAACTCCGTGACGACACCGTCGAACGGGCAGGGCAACTCGACCGCTGCCTTGGCCGTCTCGATCTCGACGATCGTCTGGCCGTCGGTGACCGGATCGCCGGGCTTGACGAACCAGTGCAGGATCTCGCCCTCGGTCAGGCCTTCACCGACGTCGGGAAGAGTGAACTGTTTGAGCTGCGGCACCTTCGCCTCCTACCAGGCCAACACGCGGTCAACGGCGTCGAGCACCCGATCGAGGTCGGGTAGGTAGGTCTCCTCCAGTCGGGACGGAGGGTAGGGCGTATCCAGCCCGGTCACCCGCAGCACCGGCGCCTCGAGCGAGTAGAACGCCGCCTCGCTGACTCGCGCGGCGACCTCGGCACCGAGGCCACCGTTGCCGGCGGCCTCGTGCACGACGACGCACCGGCCGGTGCGGCGCACCGACTCCAGCAGCGTGGCGTCGTCGAGCGGGGAGAGGCTGCGCAGATCGAGCACCTCGAGCTCGCGGCCCTCCTTCTCGGCGGCGGTCGCGGCGTCCATGGCCGTCTTGACCATCGGGCCGTAGGCGACGACGGTGACGTCGCGGCCGGGGCGGACGACCCGCGCGGCGTCGATCGGATCGGGCGTCATCGCCGGGTCGACCTCCGCCTTCTCCCAGTAGCGCCGCTTGGGTTCGAAGAAGATGACCGGGTCGTCGCTGGCGATCGACTGCTGGATCATGAAGTAGGCGTCGACGGGGTTGGAGCACGACACCACCTTGAGGCCGGCGACGTGGCAGAACAGCGCCTCGGGCGACTCGCTGTGGTGCTCGACGGCGCCGATGCCGCCGCCGAACGGGATCCGGATCGTCACCGGCATCCGCACGTTGCCGGAAGACCGGTAGCGCAGCTTGGCCAACTGGCTGACGATCTGGTCGAACGCCGGAAAGACGAAGCCGTCGAACTGGATCTCGCAGACCGGACGGAACCCCCGCATGGCCAGACCGATCGCGGTGCCGACGATGCCGGATTCGGAGAGCGGGGTGTCGATGACCCGGTCCTCGCCGAAATCCTTCTGCAGGCCGTCGGTGACCCGGAAGACACCGCCGAGCTTGCCGACGTCCTCTCCCATCACAAGCACCTTGGGATCGGCCTCCATGGCTTTGCGCAGACCCTCGTTGAGCGCCCGGGCCATGGTGTACGTCGTCATTACCGCGTCTCCTCGGCCGTGTCGGCGAACGAGTCGAGGTAGGACTCGAAGCCGGCCCGCTGAGTATCCAGGTGCGTCGAGCCGTCGGCGTAGACGTGGTCGAAGATGGCGAGCGGCTCGGGGTCGGGCATCTCGCGGCACCCCGTGCGTAGCCGGCGCGCGAGCTCGTCGGCTTCGGCATCGAGCGCGGTAAAGAAGGACTGGTCGACGATTTGCTGCTTGTAAAGGAAGGACTTCATCCGCTCCAGCGGATCACGGAGCTTCCAGGCCTCGAGTTCGCTGGCCAGCCGGTAGCGGGTCGGGTCGTCGGAGGTGGTGTGCGCGCCCATCCGGTAGGTGAACGCCTCGATCAGCGTCGGACCCTGCCCCGAGCGGGCGTCCTCGAGGGACTTCTTGGTGACGGCGTACGACGCGAGCACGTCGTTGCCGTCGACCCGGATGCCGGGGAAGCCGAAGCCGTGCGCCCGCTTGAACAGCGGGATGCGGGTCTGGCGCTCGAGCGGCTCGGAGATCGCCCACTGGTTGTTCTGGCAGAAGAAGACGACCGGCGCGTTGTAGACCGCTGCCCAGACGAACGCCTCGTTCACGTCGCCCTGACTGGAGGCACCGTCGCCGAAGTAGGCGACCACGGCGTTCTTGTCCCCGCCGTCGCGCTGCATACCCATGGCATAGCCGGTCGCGTGCAGCGTCTGCGCGCCGATGACGATCGAGTAGAGACCGAAGTTGTGCACGGCCGGGTCCCAGCCGCCGAGGTTCACGCCGCGGAACAAGCCGAGCAGCACCATCGGATCCACCCCGCGACACCACGCGACCCCGTGCTCGCGGTAGGTGGGAAAGACCATGTCGTCGGGGGCGAGCGCCCGGCCCGACCCCACCTGGGCCGCCTCCTGGCCGAGCAGCGAGGCCCAGATCCCGAGCTCGCCCTGGCGTTGCAACGCGGTGGCCTCGACGTCGACGCGGCGCACCAGCGCCAGGTCGCGGTAGAGACTGCGGTAGTCGGCGTCGCTCAGCGACACGTCGTAATCCGGGTGGTGCACCCGCTCGCCCTCAGGCGTGAGCAGCTGGACGAGGTCCGGGTCGCGCTCGCGGGCGGTGAGGCCGGCGACATCGAGATCGCCGGCGGTCACGAAGCTGTCGCCTACGGCCATGCGTCTCTCCTCGCTCTTCGCTCGCCTACGGGATCACCGCGGCGGACGATCAGGCGTCGCCACCCGGTTTCGGGTGTCGACTCCGGGTCGGCGGGCGCCGTGGCTGTCGGGCACGCACCCTCATCGTGGCAGACGACGGCCCTCATTGTGACCGCGCCCGCCCCCTTCAGCCTGGGTCACCCGGCTCGAACGAGCTCGCCGACCGCCAGCGGGGCGGACAGGACGTTGCCGGGCGGGGCCAGCGGACACTGCCAGCGTGGGTCGTAGGCGCACGACGGGTTGTAGGCGAAATTCAGGTCCACGACCAGCTTCCCGGCCCGGACGTCGCCACCCAGATCGGCGCCCTTGACGGTGTCGAGGAGGTACCGCCCGCCGCCGTATGTCTTCGGCCCCGCCAGCCCGTCGCGCACCGGCAGGAACACGCCGCCGCCATAGGAGTCCAGCCACCACACGTCGAGCGAACCGAGATCGGGCAGCAGCACCCGGCCGATCCGTTCGAACGGCACGACACCATCGGTCGCAGTCGGCACCTCCCAGCGCTGCGCGGGCAGATCGGTGTCGACCCCGACGACGAACCGCATCGCCGGGTCGTACGGCGCATAGGGCAGCCCAGCGAACCCGGCCCGCTCCTCCGGCGGCAGCGGTGAATCCGGGTGTCCCGCGAACAACTCGTCGCGCCCCGCCCGCCACCGCGCATGAGCCGCGGCCGGATCACCCGACCCACGCACCTCCTCGTAGAGGTCGTGCACCCGGCGGCGCCAGTCGAGCAGGCTCAGCGTGGTCATTCCCCCAGGGTGGCATCCCCGCCGGGCGGCTCGGCCGCCGGCGCAGGTGCCGCGGGATTGCCGGGTGCGGCGGGACTGTCAGGAGGTGCGGGATTGCCAGGGGATGCGGGGTAGCTGGGCGCGGAGTCGTAGCTGTGGCCGGCGGGGCTGGTCCAGGTGCAGCGCTCGTCACCGTGCCGAGTGAGGCGCCAACCGCCCTCGTGTTTGGCCCGGTGGTGGCGGCGGCAGAGCGCACCCATGTTGGCCGCGCTGGTCGATCCTCTCCCGAACGGGACGGTGTGATCGAGGTCGCAGCGGGCCGCCGGGATGTTGCACCCGGGGAAGCCGCAGACCCGGTCGCGGGCGAGCAGGAACTCGGTGAGATCCGCCGGTGGCCGGTAGGTCGTGCGTCCGTAGTCGAGGAGTCGTCCGGTGCCGGGTTCGAGGAGCAGCCGGCGCCACATCCCCTCCGCGGCGATCCGGCGGGCCGTCTCCGCGGTCACCGGGCCGTAGCCCGCCAGCTCACCGGGTTCGTCGCCGTCACCCAGCAGGGTTTCGGCCGACACGGTGACCTGGATGTGCGGGCGGCGGCCGTGGCGGGTCGGCAGGTCGGGGTCGGAAAGGGTCGCGGCGGCGAGCCGGGTGAGCGCATCGGCCCGCCGGGCCTCGATCGGCGGATTGTCGCTCACGCCGCCGGATCCGCCGCCGGCCATTCCCGCAGCCACTGTGTCGAGGGCGGTCATCACGACGGCAGCGTCCTCCGCGGGCAGCTTGGCGTAGAGCTCGGCCATCCCGTCCTCGACCGGCCACATGCGCACGCACCGTTCGCCTATCGCCTGACGGTGCGCCTCCGCCGCAGCCCGCGGATCGACGGCGATCACGACCCGCCGGAGGGTACGGCGCAGCTCGGCGAGGGTCTGGTCGGGCGCCTTCGGGAGGACACGGGCCTCCACGGCCAGGGCGCCGGCGGCGTCGAGGTTTTCGGTCGCCTCCGCGATCGCCACGGCCTTTCGATAGTCGACCGACCCTGCCTCCAATGCCCGGCGCACCCCGGGCAGTCGCCGGACCAACATGCGGGCCACCTCCAGCCGACGGTCGGCGGTGCAGGTCGACAGGTGCAGCGCCGCGGCGACCTCTTCCCGCGTCCAGTCATCGGCCGACAGGACCTCGTCCGGCTTGCCGTCGAGCGCCGCGAGCACATCCTGTTGCGCCGCGGCCACCCAGGCCGCCGCCTTCTCCCACGCGGCGAGCATGTCGACCTGGGCACCGGGCGACACCGACCGCGGATCGATCGACCGCAGCGCCGTCATCACCGCCGGCCCAGGGGCAGCCGCGCGCAGGGCCGCGACCTTGTCCCCGCACGTATCGACATCTTGCAAAGATTCGAACATGCGTTCGATTCTAGTGAACGACGCCCGCCACCCGCGGCGCCGAATTCCTCCTTGTGGACAACCACCAGCAAGGCCTCTGGCGGCCGACGAACTGCAATCCAGAGGTTGCACTTCAATCAGGCACGTGCAACCCTGAGGATGCAGGTCAGACCTGCGAGCACCCCGGCCGAGAGGACACCGCCATGGACGACCGCATCCAACGAGAAATCACGATCAACGCCCCGCTCGACCGGGTCTGGGAGCTCGTCACCGAACCCGGCTGGTGGGTGCCGAGCGACGTACCGCAGCCCGCCGACCGCCATCCCGGCGCGGTGACCATGCGCAAGAGCGAGAAGTACGGCGCCTACCCCGTCGAGGTCGTCGACATCACGCCACAGGCCTACGCCGCCTTCCGGTGGGCCAGCCTCTTCCCCGGCGACGACCTGCGGGACGGCCGGACGACCCTGGTCGAGTTCCACGTCCAGCCACTCGACTCCGCCGTCCGGGTGACCGTGGTCGAGTCCGGGTTCGCCACCCTCGACGCGCCTGAGCAGGCTCGCCAAGAAGGTCTCACCGGCAACACCGGCGGCTGGGAGGAAGAGCTCGCCTCGCTGCGGACGCGGTCCGAATCGCCCGGC
The DNA here is from genome assembly GCA_036497565.1 of Mycobacteriales bacterium. Lineage (NCBI taxonomy): Bacteria > Bacillati > Actinomycetota > Actinomycetes > Mycobacteriales > Mycobacteriales bacterium. The sequence goes on along the minus strand of DASXJE010000226.1, from coordinate 29,672 downwards.
CAGGCGTGAGCGCAGCGACCGATCGGGTCTTCGTCGCACTGTCCGACCCGACCCGGCGCGAGGTACTCGATGCGTTGGGCCGCCGCGCGGCATGCAGCGCGACGGAGCTCGCGCGGGTGCTCCCGGTGTCACGGCAGGCTGTCCTCAAGCATCTGAGTGTGCTGCGGGACGCCGACCTCGTCATCAGCACCCGCAAGGGCCGCGAGGTGGTCTTCCAAGTGCGATCCGAGCAGCTGCTGGCGACTGCATCCTGGATGCAGTCGCTGGCGGCGAGCTGGGACGACCGGCTCGCAGCGTTGAAGGAACGCGCCGAGGCGCCGGCCCGGGACTGACTCCCGACCTGACGCGCGCCCTGAGCAACTCGATTGCACACTCTTCCGGTGGCTCGGGAGACTCCTCGGATGCCGACGCTCGAGGACCTGCTCACCGAAGGGGAGTCCGTGCCCGTCGAGGGCTGGGACTTCTCCTGGTTCGACGGCCGGGCCACCGAGGAACGTCCGCCCTGGGGCTACTCCCGGCTCATGGCCGAGCGGATGGCGAAAGCCTCGGCCGCGCTCGACATCCAGACCGGCGGCGGTGAGGTGCTCGCGAAAGTCACCGCACCACCCGCAGTGCTGGCCGCAACCGAGTCGTGGCCGCCCAACATCGACATCGCCACCCGCATCCTCGCGCCGCTGGGTGCGACGGTGGTCGACGTACCCGACACCGCCGACCTGCCGTTCCCCTCGGACACCTTCGACCTCGTCGTGAGCCGGCATCCCACGGTGGTGTTGTGGAACGAGATCGCGCGCGTTCTGCAGCCCGGCGGGACCTACCTCTCGCAGCAGGTCGGTTCGGGCACGGTGCATGAGCTCACCGACGCGATGATGGGGCTGCAGCCGATCGGCCCGGAGCGGAGCGTCCCGCGGGCGATCGCTGACGCCGAGTCGGCGGGGCTCGCCGTGGTCGACCTGCAGGAGGCCGCCCTCCGGATGGAGTTCTACGACCTCGCCGCCGTCGTGGTCTTCCTCCGGAAGGTCATCTGGATCGTGCCGGGTTTCACCGTCGACCGATACCGACGACACCTCGCCGCGCTGCATGACCGGATCCAGAACGAGGGTCCCTTCGTGGCCTACTCCCGACGGTTCCTCATCGAGGCGCGGAAGCCAGCAGAGTAAGCGCCTCCTGAAGGTTGTGCTCGGCGATTCCCTGCATCGCTGCGCGGTCCGGGAAGTCGCCTTCGAGCAGTCGCAGCGGTCCAGCGACGAGTGACAGCCGCATCGCGAGCAGATAGAGATCGAGCCGCTGCCGATCGAGCCCGTTCGTGCGGAGCACGTCGTAATTCTCGCCGAAGCGGATGCGCAGGAACACGTGCTCCCACTCGACGTCGAAGTACAAAAGGCCCTCGATGTCGATCAGTACCGGCCGACCGTTCCCGTCGACCAGCACATGGTCCGGCCCGAGCTCCCCGTGAATCAGGCCGTACGCCGACCGCGGACGCACCGCGGCGCGCAGCTCCTGAAGAAGATCCGCCAGGTGGCCACGCACGGCGGCGACCCGCGCGTCGCGCGCGGCTGCGTCGGCGAGATCGTCGAGCGCATGAGCGAACACCACCTGCTCGCACGACAGGCCGTCGGATATCCCGCCGGCATCGACGAAAGCGACCTTGCCGAAACCGGGCCCGGCGTACCGCTGCATCTCATCGAGCGCATCGGCGAGTTGGGCCAGACACATGGCCCCATGCTCGGGGTCGTCCCGCAGCAACGCCTCCAGTGAGCCGCCAGGCACATCCTCGACCAGCGCGACATCGGCCTGCCCGGGCTCTCCACCCGCGTCGACACGGAAGATCCGCGGCGACCGGATCCCCAGCGCCTCCAGCCGCCGGTGAGCGGCGTCGAACAAATCGAGTCCGGACGAGTGCGAGAACGGGTCGGCGTGGTTGTCGGCATCGGCCCGGGTCGGCCAGTAGTCCTCGGCGGCGCTCCAGACATAGGCGATCGCCGTCGGTCCCGTATCGAGGCTGAGCCGATACACGCCCTTCTTGCTGCCGCCCCGAAGGCGCTCCGTCGCCACGATTCGACGGTCGGCACCGAAGGCCGCATGCACGGCGGCCGAGAGCCGATCACCGGTGTCGGATCGCGTCTCCACGCTCACTCACCCCCGACCAGCGCCGGCGGCAGCGGTTCACGGTGGAGTACGACGAGCCGGCTGACGGCCCGGGTCAGTGCGACGTAGAGCTGCTGCAGGCCGCGGTCCCCCGCGGCGATCTGCGCCGGCTCGACGAGCAGCACGTGGTCGAACTCCATCCCCTTCACCAGATCCGCTCCGACCACCGACACGCGCTCGTCCGGCGCTTCGCTCCCGGCGTCGACGACGGCGTGCCCGACACCGGCGGCGGTGAGAGCGGCGGCGAGCGGCGGGATTGCCCGGCGTGCAGCGATGATCCCGACCGACCCCTCGAAACCGAGCAGCTCCGCGGTGACCGATGCCACCGTCGTCGCGACCGGGCCGTCGACCTGCCGGATGTGCAGCGGGTCCCGGCCGGTGCGCAACGACGTCGCCGGCGAGAGGCCCGGTGCGATGTACGGCAGCAACCGGCCGGCAAGTTCGAGTACGGCGCCCGGGACCCGGTAGCCGCGGGTCAGCATCTCGATCGAGGTCTCGGGTTTGCCCAGGGCGGCCAGCATGCTCGGCCAATCGCGCGCCGCCCACGGCGTCGTCCCCTGCGCCAGATCGCCGAGCACGGTCATCGACCCGGTCGCCGCCCGCCGGCCCACCGCCCGGCACTGCATCGCCGACAGGTCCTGCGCCTCATCGACGACCACGTGCCGGAATCCGGGTTCCCGCTCGAGCAGACCGGTCACCTCGTCGAGGAGCACGGCGTCGGCCACCGTCCATCGGACCCGGCCCAGGGACCGGGGTGGGCTCGGCCAGAGCAGCGTCGCCTGCTCTTCGGCGTCCAGCCGGTCGCCGGCCGCGGCGGCCAGCGCGTCACGGTCACTGAACAGCCGGGCCAGCAGGGACTTTGCCTCCACCACCGGCCAGAGGGTGTCGACCATGTCCCGGACCGGCGCGGAGCGGGCGACCCGCGCGGTGTCCCGGTCGGTCGGGGCTCCCCCGTCCTCCTCCCGCTGGCGGCGGACGTCGGCCGCGATCAGCGCGCGCAGCCGGTCCCGCGCGTCGGAGTAGCGCAGATCCCCGCGCCGGAGGTCGTCGACGTAGCGGCGCAGCCGCTCCGGCGGCACCCGGTAGCGCCGCGAGCCGATCGACACGAGCACCGACTCCTCGGGCCGCCGGATCCCGCTGTAGACCGCGCGGCGCAGCACGGCCGCCATCCGGACATCGCCCTTCAGACGGGCGGCATCCGGTCGGTCGACGCCGCGCACCGGCACCGCGCCGACCAGTTCGTCGACGGTGACCTGGGTGACCCCGACCTCGCCCAGCGCGGGCAGCACGGCGGCGATGTAGCCGAGGAAGGCGCGGTTGGGGCCGACGACGAGTACGCCGGACCGGCGCAGCTGCGCGGGATGGGTGTAGAGCAGGTACGCCGCCCGGTGCAGCCCGACCGCCGTTTTACCGGTCCCGGGCGCACCCTGCACGGCGAGGCTCCGGTCGAGGTCGGCGCGCACGATCTCGTCCTGGTCGGGCTGGATGGTCGCCACGATGTCGCGCATCGGGCCGACCCGGGGACGTTCGATCTCCTGCCGGACGATGTCGCCGACATCGCCGTCGTCGGGCCGGTCGAGCAGCTCGTCCTCGTACGACGTGAGGTCGGCATGGCTGAACCCGTACCGCCGACGACGGACCACACCCATCGGATCGGCCGACGTGGCGCGGTAGAAAGCCCGGGCCACGGGAGCCCGCCAGTCCACGACGATCGGTTCGCGATGTTCGTCCCTGATGTGCCGCCGGCCGAGGTGGTGGGTCTCCGCCGCGGTGTCGATGCGGCCGAAGAACGGCGGGGCCGTCGGGTCGGCGCGCAGGGCCGCGAGCCGGCGGGCCCGCAACGCACCGAGGCTCTCGCTACTGAAGGAATCGGCGCCCGGATCGCTGATCTGCTCGGCCTCCACCTGCATCAGGAGGAGGGCGGCGCGGGCCTGGTCGAGGTGGTGACGTTCGGCGGACAGGACTGGGTCATCGACGTTTTGGCGCACGGTCGGACGACGTTACCCGTGCGCGGCCGGGCGACCTACCGAATTTCGGCTCAGCCGCTGACCCGGCGCTCCTGCACGTCCCGGCCGACAGCCTGCAATGCATCGTTGACGTCCGGATGCGACTGCGCGACCAGCACATGGGTGAGACCGCGGGAGAGCCCGGCCAGGTGGAGCACCAGGTAGCCCAGCTCCTCGGCCGAATGACCGGCGAGCAGGGAGCGGGTGGTCGCCGCGACGCTGTCGGCCTCGCTGTCATCGAAGGTCGTCCACAGGGTGAGCAGCGCCATGGCGGTCTCGGCGAGCTCCTGGTGCGGGCGGCGCTCTCCGCGACGCTCGATCAGGCCGCTGGCCTGGGCAGCCCGGTCCCGCGCCTGCCGGGCGAGCCGCGCCAGTTTCAGCCGCAGGTCGCCGAAGGGCCGCTCGCCTGGCGTCATGTACCGACCGTACGCCGCCCGGCCCGACGATCTCGTCTAGAGCAGATTCGGGTGCGATCCGCCGCGCTCAGCCGCCAAAATAGACCTCGAGTTCGGCGACCGACGTGAAATGGGCGTCGCCGCCCGGCTGTCCGATGATCCGCACGCCGTCACCCCAGGTGGCGGCAAAGCGCATCGTGTAGGTCGTGTTATTTCCGGCGCTCGGGTCGTAGGGGTAGTCGGGCGTGATCTTCATCCCGTCGACGTCGACCCACCGGGAGCTCTGCCGTACCTGCACCCGCAGGCCGCCGTCGTACGGCGAGAACCATCCGCCGTCGGGGAACATCGTCCCGGTCGTGTAGACGACCCGATCGATCCGGTAGGGCCGGGAGAAGGTGTAACCCCAGAAGTCGATCAGCTTGTTGGTGCCGTCGAAGCTGTCCTCGCTCTTGGTCTTGTCACCGTCGCTGAGGTACTTCCAGTTCGCGAAGTGCACGCACGTGCGGATCGTGGTGACGTCGGCACCGGTGCGGGCGAGGTTGTCGCCGGGGCCCGGCGTGGCCGGCGTCTGTCGCCGGTACGGCGTCAGGCGCAACCGGCGGAGATTGAAGTTGTAGTTGTCCGCCGGCGTCGGCACGGGCGCGTTCCACCAGTTGCTCTGCACCCACATGTCGCGTCCGTCGGAGCTGACGAACTTCGCCGGGATCGTCGTCCCGTATCCGCCGTTCTTCGGCGTGTGCTCCGTGTCGTTCATCCGGTACCACGGGACCAGGCCCTCGTTCTGGTAGAGGAAACGCTTCCACGGACCCCACGGCGTCGGTGACTCGTAGAACTCGAAGCTCGGGTCCGTCCACGACGTGTAGAGGTAGCGGTCGAATGCCGGGCTGTAGATCACCCCGCCCTGCGAGACGACCGTGAGGTTGCCCGAGTTGCCCGGCCGCAGGTCGAGGTATCGGCGCAGCGGATCGTGCAGCGTCGCCACCTTGTCCTCGATGTGCGGGCTCCACCCGGGTACGCCGTTCCGGTCGGTCCCGGTGAAGAACTCCCACTTGCTGCGATCCTGCACCGCCGTCTGCGGCACGCGCGCGAGATAGAGGTCGACCGGGTCGGGAACCGTACCGGCGCCCGACGTACGCCAGTTCCAGTCCATTCCGTAGGCGTAGACGTAGCTGCCGTCCTTGCGGCCGAGCGCGGGCACGGCGTGCTCGGAATTCTTGCCGAAGTCGAGGAAGAAGATGGTGGTGAAGCGGTGCTCGGTGAACATGGGCGCGCTGGTCTTCTGCCACGTGTGCCCGTGGTCGTCGGACCGTGAGATGCTCGCGTTGGGTACGTCGTCAAAGGCGTTGGTCCCCGACTTCAGGTCCTGGATCGCGAGGTAGAGCACGCCACCGACACAGACCATGCCGGTGGGCTTGCGGTTGTACTGGCTCGGGTCGCCCCAGATCGTGCCGACCTCGTCGGCCTCGGCCAATTTCTCGCCGGTCAGGCCGGTCTCGGGCGTCCCGTCGATCCGGTTGACGACGACGTCCTTGAAGGGCTCGTCGCTGAATCCGCGACCGTCGCCGTTGGCGGCGTAGACGCTGTCGTCGTCGGCCCAGCAGTTGGGCCACAGGTCGCCGTCGCTCGTCGTCGCGGCGACCGAACCGGCCTCCTCGATGAACACCGTGGAGAAGAACGTGCTGTCGACCTCACCACCGGTCTCGTCGACGACGCCTGCGGCGCCGGAAGATCCCGCAGTAGCCACGTCCGTATCGGCTGCGCGGGCGACACCGGTCGGGTCGAGTGCTACTCCGGCGACGACGGCCCCCGTGACAGCTGTGCTGCCGAGGAATCGGCGCCGCGAGATGCCGGTCGTCTCGTCCCGAGGCCGCGCTGAATCACCGGATGTGCCCTGCATGCTTGACCTCCGCGGTCGTGTCATCGCGCTGCCGCGGCCCTCGCCCACCGCCGAGAAACCGATTCCCGAGGGAACCTAGATCTCGGCCGTTCCGGTGTCAAGACACCGGCAGGAGCCCCAGATCGCCGAGGATCTCGCGAATCGCCGCGCGGTGTTCCGGCGACAAAGGCGGCAACGGCGCGGCCGGTCGGTCTCCGCCGCCGACCAGCATCCCCGTCGCCACCTTGAGCGCAGACAGCCAGAAACCTTGCGACAGGATCTCGAAAGCCGTCTCGATGCGCTGCTCGGCCCAGTGGAGTGCGTCGTCCTCACCATCGCCGGCGGCGCGAACGAGGTCCTGCAGTGCGCCCGGAATCACATTTTCGAGGCCGGACACGAAGCCGTCCGCGCCCATGCGCAGAAACTCGGCTGCGCGCCGCTCCTGCGTCCCCTGCAGCACGGTGAAGTCGGGCCGGGACAGCGTGACGAGCCGGCGGAAGTAGTCGGTGTCACCGCTGCTGTCCTTGATGCCGACGACATTGTCGTGGCCGGCCAACTCGGTGACGACGTTCCACCCGATCGGCTGGTGGGTGTTCTGCGGGATGTTGTAGAGCACCAGCGGCACGGCCGACGCGTCGGCGAGATCCGCGAAGTGCCGGGTCAGTGCGGCCTCGTCCGGCGCCGGGTAGTAGTACGGGGTGCACGCTGCGACGAAGTCGACCGATGTGGTGGCGCGCCGGAGGTTTCGTCGCGCTCGCCCGGTGCCGGTATCGCCGACGCCGACCATGAGGGTCGCCCGGCCCGCGACCTGTTCGGCGACGGCGTCGACCAGGCGATCGGCGACGCCGTCGTCGAGCACCGGGAGCTCTCCCGTCGTGCCGAGCAACAGCAGGCCGTCGACCCGGCCGAGGACACGGTCGACCTGCCGGGCGAGAGCCGGCTCGTCGAGCTTCTCGTCGTCGTCGAGCGGAGTGACGAGCGGGCAGATGATTCCGCGGGGGCCGAGCGGCACGACGTCTCCAATCAGACGGATCGCATCAGCGTAGTGTGCTCAGCGCGAGAAGGATCTCACCCGTTCTGCCGGCATTTCGCGATCGCGCTGACCGCCTTCGCCTTGTCCTTGGCCGGGATGGGCACCCCCGCGGCATTACCGGCGACGTAGCGGTTGATCGCCGCAGCCGGCGCGAACTTGGTGAAGATGTCGGCGTAACACTCGGCGAGCGCCTTGCCCGGATTGGCGAACTCGGGATCGTTCTCCAGCTTGACCACGAGCTTGGCCTTGTCGACTCCCGGTTGGTGGCTCGCGCTGCCGCTGCTGCTGCATCCGACGACGCTGATGCTGACGCCGAGCGCGAGTACAACGGCGGCCAGGGTCCGCCGACACCCTGCCGATCTCACGACGCAGACCTCTTCCGCCATCGACAACCGTCCGCCACCCGAGACTAGTGCGTTCCTCCTCGGGGACCGGGGTTCACCCGCGACGGGTGATGCGGCGGGGCCCGACCTCCGATGATGGTTGATTTCCCCATACCGGGGGACCATCGAGCAGCCGGAGCGACGATGACACCCAATCACGATGTGTCACGGTTCCCCGGCGCATACGATGACTAGAACAATGCCGGGGAACACCACGACGCGACCCCTCCACGGCCGCCGACGACGCCCCGGTAGGCGGTACGCGACTCTTGGCTCGACAGTCGACGGTCACGTGCACGGGCGGACCCTCGCGGGTCCATATGGTCGTGCGGGCCCTGCGGGCACGGCGATCGGGCGGGATCGACGCGAGCGGCGGGGGGAAGCATGGACATTCAGAACGGATCGGTCAGCAACTTCGGTTACATCGAGGCACGAACCGGCGACCGGCTGGTAGCGGTCTCCCTCGAGCAGGACCTGCTCCCGACGCAGGACCGCTCGGCCGCGGCGATCGAGGTCACCGCACGGATCGACCTGATGGCATCCGGTGACCTCATCGACGGACGCCGCCCGCGCCAGCTCAGCCGCCGGATCCGCGTGGCGGTCGTTCCCCACCCCGGGGACTACCTTGCGCTCAGCGGAGCGGAGAACGTCGTCTTCGTCGAGGTGGCCGACGTCACCGGCTCGCCGGACGACCAGGGCGGGATCCTGGTCTCCGCGTGTGCCCCCCGCCGGGATACCGGAACCATTCTCGCCCCGGGCGGGTGGGAACCGTCGCGCTCGTCCTATCCTGAAAAGACGGTCGCGAGAAAACTCCTGGCCGACATCGGGCGCACGGGTGATGTCTCGATCATCACCGTCACCGAATAGAGGGGCCGAGTGGCATGGGCTTTATGGACAAGGTCAAGGTGCAGGCCGATGCGCTCGCCCAGAAGGCACAGCAGGGAGTGGCCCAGGGCCAGGCGAAGCTCGACGAGATGCAGGCCAAGCGGCAGGCCGACGCGCTGTTGCGTGACGTCGGCGCCACCTACTACGCCGAGCAGCGCACCGGGGGCAGCCACGACGCCGTCGAGGCGGCGCTCGTGCGGGTCGACCAGCACGTGGCGATGAACGGAAAGATCGACACCACACCGACCGCGCAATCGAGCGGGGCGCACCCGGACACCGGTCCGGGACAGCCGGGGCCCGGTCAGCCGGGGCCGGCACAACCCGGTCCGAGCGCCGACGCGTAGCTAGCCGCGGGGCAGCCTGCCCATCAGGTGGAATTCCTCGTTAGGCGCCATGCCGGTCACCTGCGCCATCCGGTTGGACAGCGCGAACAACGCGGTGATCGCGCCGACGTCCCAGACGTCGTCCTCGTCGAGCCCGTGATCGCGCAGCCGGTCGAGGTCCGCCTCCTCGACGGTCTGCGGTGCCCCGGCCAGCTTGACGGCGAATTCGATGATCGCCCGCTGCCGGGGAGTCAGGTCGGCCCGTCGGTAGTCGATGGCCAGATAGTCGGCGAGCAGCGGGTCCTTCGCCCGGATGCGCAGCACCGCGCCGTGCGCGATCACGCAGTAGAGGCAATCGTTCACCGCGCTCGTCGCGACCACGATCATCTCCCGCTCCGCCGGGCTGAGTCCGCCGTCCCGCTCCATCAGGGCGTCGTGATAGGCGAAGAAGGCACGGAACTCCGCCGGACGGTGAGCCAGGGTCAGGAACACGTTGGGGACGAACCCGGACTTTTCCTGCACGGCCTCGATCCGCGCGCGGATATCGTCGGGCAGCTCCGCCAGGCGCGGCACCGGAAATCGGCTGACGGCGACCATGCCGTCATCTTTGCAGAACCCGAACCCGGCGCCGGGCTTCCGCACACACCGGAGGCCCACGATGAGCAGGTCGGCCGGACCCACGATCCGGCCCCCGACGGGAAGGACCGGTAATGCTGCCGAAAAGGATCATCGCGGTCGGAGTCGGCGCCCTCGTCGTCGCCGGCGGCGTGACGGTGGGCGGCGTGGCTGCCGCGGACAGCGCGACGTCGAGCACTCATTCGACATCCGCCAAGGGGTCCACCACGACCTCAACCACGACGTCCTCCCGCCACCACCGCCGGCACCCCCTCGCGCGGCGAGCGCTGCACGGCGACTTCGTCGTACGCGGCAAGGGCGGGAAGGACGTGACCGTCGACATGGTGCGCGGGAAGGTGACCGCGGTCAGCCCCACGTCCATCACCGTCGCCGCGCGGGACGGCTACTCCGCGACGTACGCCGTGACCTCGAAGACCCGGGTGCACGTCCGCGGGCAGAAGGGGAAGCAGTCGATCAATGTCGTCAAGACCGGCGACCGGGCCGGGGTCTTCGCCACGAAGGCCGGCACCGCACTCGATGCCAGGGCGGTCGTCGATCGCGGTCAGAAGTAGGCCCGCCCCCAGAGACCGTGGGGTCGGGCGGCACGCTCAGTGCCGCCCGGCCTCCGGCCACGGATGCGCTCCCGCCTCGTGCTCGGTATGCCCGGCCGGTTCGAGCTGGAAGGTGGAGTGCTCGACGTCGAAGTGCCCGGTCAGGCAGGCCTGCAGATGGTCGAGCACCTTCGGTGCCTCACCGTTGGCGAAGCAGGCGTCGGCGACGACGATGTGCGCCGAGATCGCGGGCAGGTCCGAGGTGACGGTCCACGCGTGGACGTCGTGCACTGCGGTGACCTCGGGCAGTTCCAGCAGGTGCTCGCGCAACTCGGGCAGGTTGACGTTGTCGGGGGCGGCTTCGAGCAGAACCCGGCCGGAAGCACCCAACAGCTGGGCGGCCGCCCGCACCATGAGCCCGACCACGATCAGCGACGCGATGGAGTCGGCCCGGGAGAAGCCGGTCGTCAGGATGACCACACCGGCGACGGCGGTGCCGATGAAGCCGTAGAGGTCGGTCAGGATGTGCTGGAACGCACCCTCGACATTCAGTGAGCTGCGGTTGGCCTTGGAGAGCACCCACGTCGCGACCACGTTGACCGCGATGCCGACGATCGCGATCACCAGCACGGGAAGCCCGGCGACGCTCGGCGGGTTGATGAGCCGCTGAATGGCTTCGAACGCCAGCAAGGCGGCGACCACCAGCAACGTGATCCCGTTGACCGCGGCGGAGAGGATCTCCACCCGCTTGAACCCGAACGTCCACGCACCACGGGCGGGCCGGGCGGCCAGCACCGCGGCGGCGATCGACGCTGCGATCGCGAAGGCGTCGGTGAGCATGTGGCCGGCGTCGGCCAGCAGGGCGAGGGAGCCGGAAAAGACGGCGACGACCACCTCGACCGCCATGAAGCCGAGGATCAGCGCCAGCGCGATGCTGAGGTAGCGACGATCACTCATCGGACGCTCCGCCCCTGACCGGCCGGGCCGGTCCGGCGTGATCGGTGTGGGTGAGGGCGACGTCGAGCAGCATGCGGACGTGTGCGTCGGCCAGCCGGTAGTACGCCATCCGTCCGGTCCGCCGGACCGCGACCACCCGATGCGCCCGCAGCAGCCGCAGGGCATGGGACGCGCTGGATTCGCTCTGCCCGGCGACTACAGCCAGGTCGCCCACGCACATCTCGTCGTCGCGCAGGGCCAGCAGCATCCGCAGCCGGCCCGGATCGGCGAGCAGCCCGAAGACGTCGGCGAGATCGAGCAACGAGTCCGGACCCGGTGCCGTCATCGCCTGAACATGTGATCCGTTCTTCACACGACCAGGGTAGCGCCCGACGAGCGTGGACCGCGCCGGAACCGATGGTCGGTCAGCCGACCGCCTTCTTTGCCGGCGGCCCCAGCTCCGGAGGCAGCGCCTGCAGGTTGGCGAGGGTCGCCGGGCTCTGCAGCTCCATCCACCGCACGACGTCGCGGAAGGGGACGCAGTAGGTATCCGGCTTGCCGCAGGTCTTCAGGGCGAACGCCGCGAGCGCGTTGGTGTAGGCGTTGTTGTTCCAAGCCTCGAAGTGGTTACCGAGGATCAGCGGCGCCCGATTGCCCTGGAAGGCTGCGTTGTACATGTTCGTGTAGGTCTGCGTGACCTGCTTGGCGTCCTGCGCCGACTTCGCCGGCGTCACGGTCTGGCTGACCTGCTCCTGGGTGTACCAGAAGTTGTAGTCCATCGTGATCTGGAAGTGGTTGGTGCCGGCCAGCGGGAACTCCGGCATGCCCATCTCCCAGATGCCATCCTGCTTGACCGGCCAGTAGAGCCCGCGGCGGGTGAAGCTCGAGTCGTAGGAGAAGTTATGCGCGCGCAGCGCCGGATACAGCGCCTCCGGGTGGCCCTCCAGGCAGGGGGTGCGCTCGCCGCGGATGGTGTCGAGCGGCACCTTCAGCGTCGGCGCCGACGGGAGCTGGTCATCGGTCTTGTAGTGCCGGACGATCCCGAAGAACTGGTCGAGCTCGTTGTTCCAGTCCGCGGTCGACCAGTCGTTACCGCCCGGTGGGTTGTCCGAGCAGAAGTGGCCGAGGAAGTGGGTCCCGATCTCGTCGCCGACGCTCCACGCGTAGTTGAGGTCCTTGATCTCCTGAAGTACCTCGGCCTGGGTGTTGAAGGTGCCCAGCGAGCTGTGCCCACGCAGGTGGCCGGGGCCCTTGTAGATGTCCTTGTGTGCCTCGTCGATGAGGTAGAGCCCGGACAGGAAGCCGGTGAAGCGCAACGGCACCTTCTTGGCGATGTTGTGCCAGAACGCCCATTTCTGGTCCCAGCCGACGCCGTCGAAGGACAGGACGACGAACTGCGGCGGCTTCTGACCGGGCTTCAGCTTCCTCGGCGTGAAGAATGCATTCGGATTGGCCGGGTTGGGGGGCTTCGGGCTCGGGCTCGGAGTGGCCTTCTTGCCGTGCCCGGTGCTGGGCGACGACGACGCCTTCAGCTTGCCCGGTGACCCGCCCTGTGAGGAGTTGTCGGCGGCCTGGGTGCATGCCGCCGCCATGGACAGCGCCGCCAGCAGGACTGCCAGTCCACGCCAACGGATCCGGTGAACACGGCGCTGCCCCATGCACCCACCCCCAACTCCACAGTGCAGTTGCTTCCTGTCCATCAGTAACCGTTCCACACTCAACACGAAAAACCGACCCTCGACACCCAATCGTTGATATTTGCCGAACAGCCGGAAAAGCGCACCGGAGTGGTCGGGGAGGGATGCCGATAACCGCCGGCCCGTGAGGACCGGCGGTCAGGAAAACACAGGGGCAGGGGAGGTTCAACCCCCGAGACGTCGTTCCAGGGTGTCGAGCTCGTCCCGGAGCGAGGAGGGGAGCCGGTCGCCGAAGGTGTCGAACCACTCGGCGATCATGGGCAGTTCGGCCCGCCATTCGTCCGGATCCACGGCCAGTGCGGCGGTCAGATCGGCCTCGGCCATCTCGAGTCCGTCGATGTCCAATTGACCGCGGGCCGGTACGTAGCCCACCGCCGTCTCGACGGCGTCCGCGGCACCCTCGATGCGCTCGACCGCCCACTTCAGCACCCGGCTGTTCTCGCCGAAGCCGGGCCAGAGGAATCGGCCGTCGGCTGCGCGGCGGAACCAGTTGACGTAGAAGATCCGGGGCAGCTTTGCGGCATCGGCCACCTTGCCGACCTCGAGCCAGTGGGAGAAGTAGTCGCCGCCGTGGTAGCCGAGGAACGGCAGCATCGCGAACGGGTCGCGCCGCACGACCCCGACCTGTCCGGTCGCGGCGGCGGTCGTCTCGCTGGACAGCGTCGCGCCCAGGAAAACGCCGTGTTGCCAGTCGCGGGCCTCCGTGACCAACGGAACGGTCGTCTTACGGCGCCCGCCGAAGAAGATCGCGGAGATCGGCACGCCCTCGGGGCTTTCCCACTCCGGCGCGATGGTCGGGCATTGCCCGGCGGGAGTGCAGAACCGGCTGTTGGGGTGGGACGACTTCTCGTCGGAGTCCGGGGTCCAGTCCTGCCGCTTCCAGCTGGTCAGGTGCGCAGGCGGCTGCTCGGTCATGCCCTCCCACCAGACGTCACCGTCGTCGGTGCGCGCGACGTTGGTGAAGATCGAGTTGCCCTTCACGATGGTGCGCATCGCGTTGGCATTGGTGTCGTAGCCGGTGCCGGGTGCGACACCGAAGAAGCCGTATTCCGGATTGACCGCGTAGAGCCGGCCGTCGTCACCGAAGCGCATCCAGGCGATGTCGTCGCCCACCGTCTCGACCCGCCAGCCGGGAATCGTCGGCTCGAGCATCGCGAGGTTGGTCTTGCCGCATGCGCTGGGGAAGGCCGCACAGATGTAGTGGACCGACCCGCTCGGGCTGATCAGCTTGAGGATCAGCATGTGCTCGGCGAGCCAACCCTCGTCCCGCGCCATCACACTGGCGATCCGCAGCGAGTAACACTTCTTGCCGAGTAGGGCATTGCCGCCGTAACCCGAGCCGTAGGACCAGATCGCCAGCTCGTCGGGGAAGTGCACGATGTATTTGGTGTCGTTGCACGGCCATGCGACGTCGGCCTGACCCGGCTCGAGCGGTGCGCCGACCGAATGCAGACAGGGCACCCACTGCCGTCCGGCGTCGATCTTCTCGAGCGCTGCGTCGCCCATCCGGGTCATGATGCGCATCGACACGGCGACGTAGGCCGAATCGGTGATCTCGATCCCGAGCTTGGAGTGCTCATCGTCCAGTGGGCCCATGCAGAACGGCACGACGTACATGGTCCGGCCGCGCATCGACCCGCGGAACAGACCGGTCAAGGTCTGCTTCATCTCCTCGGGGTCCCGCCAATTGTTCGTCGGACCGGCGTCGGCCTCGTCGCGGGAGCAGATGAAGGTGCGGTCCTCGACCCGCGCGACATCGGCGGGATCGGACGCGCACCAGAAGGAGTTGGGCTTCTTCGCCGGGTTGAGCCGCACAAACGTGCCGGCGTCGACGAGTTCGTCGGTCAGCCGGTCCCACTCGTCGACCGAGCCGTCACACCAATGCACCCGGTCGGGCTCGGTGAGCTCGGCTACCTCCTGCACCCAGGCGAGCACTCCCTTGTCGCGGGTGGGCGCCGAATCGAGTCCAGGGACGGTCACGGTCATCGTGCGAGCTCCTTCGCGGTCGTCGTTGACTGCGTAACTCCGACATGACCCCGGCCGGTCGGTGGCCGAGATCGGGAATTGCTGGAGATTGGCAGAGCCTAACGTGGCTGCAGGGTGACGTGCTGTCGAACCGGTCACATAGTGGCCGATATGTACCGATTCAGTCGTCCGACCGGCCCGGCGTCCACCCCTTGACGTAACTGGACAGTTACGTAACCTCCCTGGTACACATAGTCTCATGCAGGCGGCCCTCGAAGCGTTGGCGGACCCGACCCGGCGGCGATTGGTCGAGTTGATCGCTGCTGGCGAGCAGAGCGCGGGCCAGCTCGCGGCGGCGTTCGACATCAGCCGACCGGGCATCTCGCGGCATCTGCGCGTGCTCCGCGAAGCCGGCCTGGTGCAGGCCGAGCCGCGCGGTCAACAGCGGGTCTACAGCCTGCGCCCCGCGCCGCTGCGCGAACTCGATAGCTGGCTCGCCAGATACCGGCCGTTCTGGACCCAACGACTGGACGCACTCGGGACAGAGGTCGTCCGGGGCCGGCGCCGTTCCGAGCGGCGGACCTCCGCACCAACTCGGACCAGGGAGTCGCGATGAGCCGCCGGGACCCGCCGGAGGAAGACCTGATCGGCGTGCTCCGCCTGCACGACGATCGGCCGGCGGTCCGACTGGAACGCTCGTACGCCGCCGGCACCGCCGACCTGTGGTCCGCGCTGACCGAACCGGCCCGACTCGCACGATGGCTCGCCCGCGTCGAGGGCGACCTGCGGGTCGGCGGCGACTTCGTCGTGTATTTCGACGATGTGGATCCCAAACAGCAGTCGCGCGGCGCCGTGCGCGACTGCCGACCCACTGACCATCTGCAGGTGACCTGGCTCTTTCCCGATGAGGAAGAGTCGCAGGTGACCGTCGACCTGTATCCGTTGGGTGACGGGGCGACGGTGCTCGTCCTCGACCACCGTCGCCTGCCCGATTACGCAGCCGCCGGTTACGGCGCCGGGTGGCAGACCTACCTCGAACAGCTCGACACCGAGGTCGGCGGGCCGCCACATGCGCTCGCCTGGGATTCACGCTGGGCTCTTCTCCTGCCGGCTTACCGCACCCAGTTCGACGACCTCGACCGCAGTACCTGACTGCGTCGTCAGCGCGCGGTGACCGACGGGTCGTGTGCCCAGCCGAGCATGACTTCGGCCTTGCGGCAGTCGAAGAATCCCCGGGTGCCGCTGAGATCGCCCACGATCGGCACCTCGGGAAAGTATTCGCCGGCCAGTGCGAGCGACGGAGTCTCCGACGTCGTCCGCGGCGCCACCACGTAGAAGGTCTCGTGCCCGGTGAAGTCCGCCGACACGGCGAGCAGGCAGGCACGCGCCGCGGCATCCAGCGTCGTGTAGCCCCACAGCTGCTTGCTCTCGCCCTCGAACTGGCGGGTGCGGGTGGCAGCACCACGAGCCGGAACGACGGCGTGGAACCGTAGCGTCGAGATCGTCATCGACTCGTAGCGCCGCGCGAAGGAGTCGGCCTGCTCCTCGCAGATCCGTTTGGACAGGCTGTACGGATCCTCGTTGTAGGTGGGGTGCAACTCGTCGACCGGGAAGTAGTCGTAGCGGGGATTGCGGCTGTAGTAGCCGCCGATCGCGTTGATGCTCGACGCGAGACAGACCTTCGCGATCCCGAGCCGGGCCGCGACGCTCAGCGCGTTGTAGCTCCCTACGACGTTGTTGTTGTGCACCTCGTGGTCGGGATGGCCGTTCGGCGATGCATAGGCCGCGAGATGGATGAGCGCGGCGCTGTCCTGCACGGCATGCTCGAAGTCGTCGTACGACGTCACATCGGCGTCGACGTCGTCGAGTCGCGGGTGTGCTCGATCGGCGGTGGCCTCGGGCCGGTCGATGCCGACGACCGAGTGGCCGTCGCGCAGGGCGGCATCGACCACCGCCCTCCCGACGCGCCCGCGGGCTCCGGTCACCGCGATACGCATGCCTGGCTGCCCTCCCCGTCGGAGGAGTGCTCGCGTTCACTGCGAGCGCCGTAGACCGCCCGCTGCAGTCCGCGGATGTAGCCGACGGCAAAGAGCCGTCCGTAGGCCGAATAACCCGGCCGCTGGTTCGAGTCGCCCTCGACGGTCGGCACATGATCCGGCCGCAGCACTCCGTCGAAACCGATGTCGCGGTAGGCGCGGAGGCACTCCAGGAGATCGGTCTGCCCGTCGTCGTGCCAGGTCTCGACGAACTGCTCGGCGGTCCCGCGCACATCCCGCAGGTGGACGAAGAAGACCCGCGGACCGAAGCGGCGGATCACCGCCGGAATGTCGTCGGTCATCAGGGCGAAGTTGCCCTGGCAGAGCGTGGCCCCGTTCATCTCGCTGTCGACGAGATCGAACAATCGCTCGTAGTTCGGGACGCTTCTCATGATCCGCCCGACTCCCCGGATCGGGGAGACCGGCGGGTCGTCCGGATGCATTGCGAGCCGGACGTTCCAGCGCTCCGCCACCGGGATCACCCGCCGCAGGAAGTACTCGAGATTCGTCCACAGCTCGGCCTCACTGATCGGTCCGAGCGATGTCGGTGGCGCATCTTCCAGGAGCGCGCTGTCGAAGCCACTGACCAGCGAGCCGCCTCGGGAGGGGACATCCGTGCTGGTCCGTAGCCAGTTGAAGTCGGTCATCCACTCGTAGCACCACACCGGGATCCCGAGGCGGCCCATGTTCTCGATCAGCGTGCAGACGGTGTCGATCTCGTCGTCGCGTCCGGGCAGGCCCCGCTTCGCGTTGTTCAGCGGCGGTCTCGCCTCGATGACGGCGAGCGAGAAGCCGGCCATCTCGTACTTCTGCTTCAGCCGCAGCAGCGGGAGGTAGTCCCACGGCTCCTCACCCGGGGACAGGTCGTGATCGCCGGGAAGCCCTCCGACGGCCCATCCCACGCCGGCCTGCCTCATCAGTCGCCACAGATGTTGGTGGGCCGGATCCGGCGGCAGCATCTCGGCGATCTTGATCAAGGTCTCCCTCTCGTCAGCTCCACAGGCGATCGTGGCTCCGCTCGTCGTCCCAGTGCCCGGTGCTCTCGAAGAACACCGGATCCGCAGGGTCGAGGTGGTCACGGAACAGGTCCTCGTTGATTCCGGTGAATCCGAGGCCCGGTGCATCGGGCACGGTGATCGAGCCGTCGACGATGAGCGGATTCGGCAGACCATCGACCAACTCGCTCCACCGCGGCACGTCGACCGCGTGGTGCTCGAGCGCCAGGAAGTTCTGGGTCGCCGCAGCGGCGTGGACGCTGGCGAGCGTGGCGATGGGCGTCGCCGCCATGTGCAACGCCATCGGGATCCCGTGCTCCTCGGCGAGGTCTCCGACCCGCTTCGTCTCGAGCACACCCCCGGCTGTCGCCGGGTCGGGATGGATGACGTTGACCGCCCCACCCTCGATCAGCGGCCGGAAGTTCTCTGCGAGATAGATGTCCTCGCCGGTGCAGGTCGGTGTGGCGATCGCCGTGGTCAACTGCCGCCACTGGTCGGTGAACTGCCACGGAATGAGGTCCTCGAGCCAGGCGAGCGTGAACGGCTCGAGGGCGCGGCCGATCCGGATGCACGAATCCAGCGCGATGTGACCGAAGTGGTCCGCGGCGAGCGGGACGTCGTAGCCGACGATCGACCGGACCGCCGCTACGTAGTCGGCGAGATAGCTCACCCCGACGGCGGTCACCTGGATCCCGGTGAAACTGTGCATCACCGTCGTCGTCCGGCGTGCCTCGGCAGGGGCGATCAGTGCACCCGGAACATCCCACAGCAGGTTGATGCCGACGTCCATCTTGAGGAACTGGTAGCCCTCTTTCCGGCGGGCGAGCAGTCGTTGCCCGAGCTCGTCCGGGTTCTGACACGACGGGGTGTCGGCGTAGCAGAGGACGGTGTCCCGGAACCGTCCGCCGGCAAGGGCGTACGCCGGCACTCCGTAGGCCTTGCCGGCGAGGTCCATCAGCGCCATCTCGACCCCGCAGACACCGCCGGCCTGCCGCCCGTGATGGCCGAACTGCTTGATCTTGCGGAAGAGCTTGTCGACGTTGCAGGGGTTTTCGCCGACCAGCCGGCTCTTCAGCAGCAGGGCATAGGTCTTGCTGGCCTGATCCCGGACCTCGCCGTAGCCGGATATCCCCTGGTTGGTGTCGATCCGGACGATGCTCGACCGGAACGGTACGCCGACGAGGTTGGCGACCCGCAGATCGGTGATCCGCAGATCACGGGATCGCGAACTCGTGCTGACCTGGTCTTCGACGTTCGCCGGCACGCACTCTCCTCGCGGTTGCTCTCAATCGTCGTCGGTGCCCGCTAGCCGGCGGGATGTTGCTGGGACCGCCACCGCTGGAAGTCGTCCTCGATCGCCGTGGCCCAGGTGGGCACGTCGATCTCCGCGCTGGTGTAGACCCGCTCCGCCAACCGCAGCTTGCCGAACACGTCCCGGGTCCGCACGTCCGCGCTGCTGCTCACCACGTCCTGGGCGAGATGAGGCGGGATGAACGTCAGTCCGCTCGGCGTCCCGAGCACGACGTCTCCGGGCAGGACGGTCGCATTGCCGATCCGGATCGGGATGTTGATCCCGGCGAGGGTCACGTCGCGGATCGGCGTCGGGTCGACCCCGCGGAAGAAGATGTTGCCGTCGTGCAGTTCGGTCAGCCCCTGGTAGTCGCGGATGCCGCCGTCGATCACCGCGCCGGCACCGGTGCGGGAGATGACCGCCGTACCCAGGTTGTCCCCGACGACGGTGCCCTCGTAGATCTTGCCGAAGATGTCGACGACCATGACGTCACCGGGCTGCAGCCGTTCGATGATCCAGGAGTTCTGCCGGTCCGCCTCGACATGGTTTTCGCGAGCACCGGCGGCCACCACGGCGGCGTCGAGGTCGGGGCGGTGCGGGACGAACTGCGCAGTCACCGCCCGGCCGATGAGGATGTGCCCCGGATTGGTCTCCCGCCACTCGCCGGCGAACTGCCGCTCGAAGCGCTCCTTGAGCAGCACACTCCACGCCTGTTCGGTGGTGACCGAGCGCATCTCGTCGAGGACCTCGTCGGGGACGTGCGGCCGCCCGTCCGGGCCGCGCGCGCCCTTCCACGACGCGGTCAACTCCGCCAGGTCGTCGGGTGTCGGCGATATCCTCAGGTCCGAGCTCACGGGCGACACGGTCTCCAGCTTCTCGCCAAGATGTTTCGGCAAAGCTATGGCTCACATGTGTGAACGGTCAAGGTCACCGTCGATGCCGACTCCACCGTCGGTAACGGCTCGGCTCCCGGGGAGACTGCGTCCCATGGACACCCACGACAACCGCCTGTATCCCGAACTGGCCGGCATGGACCCCGAGGCGTTCACCGACTTCGGCGCCGGGCACCTGCCCGGCCTGCTTGGCCTGCAGATCGTGTCGGTCGACCGGGAACGCGTCACCGGACGCATCCCGGTGCGCCCGGATCTGCTCGCGCCCAACGGTTTCCTGCACGCCGGCACGGTCGTGAGCCTCGCCGACTCGCTCTGCGGCTACGGCGCCGTCGTCAACCTGCCGGCCGACGCGACCGGGTTCACGACGATCGAGTTGACCAGCAATTTTCTCGGGACGCTTCGGGTCGGTGCCCTACTCGGCGAGGCGACACCGGTGCACGTCGGACGGAGCACCCAGGTATGGGACGCGCAGGTCCGCGACGAGGAGTCCGGCCGGCGGCTCGCGGTCTTCCGGTGCACCCAGATGGTGCTCCGGGCGCGACAGTGACCGCCCGGGTCAGGACGCCTTGCTGACCGTCGACATGTTGAAGTCGCCGATGCGCAGCGCGGGCATCGCCGTACGGGTGAACCAGTCGTTCCACTCCCGGCACAGGGTGATCCCCGAACTGCCTACCTCGCCGATGCGTCCGAGCAGGCTGACCGGGCTCTCGTTGAACCGGAAGTTGTTGACCGCGCCGGTGACCTCTCCGTTCTCGACGAGATAGACACCGTCGCGGGTCAGGCCGGTGAGCAGGAGGGTCTGCGGATCGACCTCCCGGATGTACCACAGGCAGGTCAGGAGCAGTCCCCGCTCCGTACCGGCGACCATCTCCTCGAGCGAACGTCCACCGTCCGGTCCGTCGAGGATGAGGTTGTCGACGGCGGGCGTCGGGTTTCCGCCCGAACGGGACGCCCACCACCGGGGCCGCAGCAGGGAGGTCAGCACGCCGTCGCGGATCCAGTCGGTCGGGCCCACGGGCAGCCCGTTGTCGAAGATCGAGTCGGCAGCGTTCGACGACGTGGCGGCCACGAAGGGAGCGCACTCGAGGCCGGGCTCGGCCGGGTTGCTGCGCAGCGTCACCGGGAGGTCGGACAGCCGCTCACCGATGCGCGAGCCGCCGCCCTTCTTCGAGAAGACCGTGCGGCCCTCGTCGGCGTCCCGGGCCGCGGCCGACCAGTAGAGGTAGATCATCAGGTCGGCGACCGCCGACGGCGGCACGAGCGTCTCGTAGCGACCCGGCGGCAGATCGATCTGGCGCTGCGCCCAGCCGAGCCGGCGGGTCAGCTCGGCGTCGAGCCCGGCCACGTCGATGTCGGTGAAGTCCCGGGTGGCCCGCCCGACCCACGCGGAACGGCTGAAGTCCGGCGACTTGCCGTTGACCTCGAGGCGACCGGTCGGCTGATCGTGGCGAGCGCGCAGCCCGGTCGACACACCGAGATAGAGGGAGGTGATCGAGTGCTCGGCGAAGCCGAACAGCAACCGGTCGTCGGACCGGGCCCGGTCGAACGCCTCACCCAGAGCCGGGGCGAAGTCGGCGAACACCCGGATCGACGTCTCGTCCGGCGGCGCGTCCCACCCCGACGGCTCGACCAGCGGCTCGACCAACGGCTGGGCGTCTTCGGCCGGGCCGGCGTCGCGGGCGGCCTGTTCGGAGGCGCGGACCAGATCCTCGAGCAGGTCGGCGGTCACGGTGCTGCGCTCGACCACACCCGCCGCCGTACCGGAGGCTCCGTCGATGACGCTGAGCACGGCGATGCTGCGCGACCGCATCTCGCCGTTGGTGGTGAGCGTGTTGTTGGCCCAGCGCAGGTTGGTCTCCGACCGCTCCCCGACGACGACCATGCATCCGTCGGCCTTCGACGCGGCCAGCGCCCGCTCGACGGTGTCCTGCGGCGTGAGCGGCGCACTCATCGCGATGCCTCCCCGGTAAGGATGTCTCGGCTCGTCGCGGCGGTCCGGCTCATCGGCCGCCCTCCGTCACGGTGTTGAGGATGTTGATGCCCCGGAACAGTGCGGCGGGGCAGCCATGGCTCACTGCGGCGACCTGGCCGGGCTGCGCCTTCCCACAGTTGAACGCGCCACCGAGCACGTAGGTCTGCGGTCCGCCGACCGCCTCCATCGCACCCCAGAAGTCCGTCGTGGTGGCCTGGTAGGCGACGTCGCGCAGCTGCCCGGCGAGTTCGCCGTGCTCGATGCGGTAGAACCGCTGGCCGGTGAACTGGAAGTTGTAGCGCTGCATGTCGATGGACCACGACTTGTCGCCGATCACGTAGATCCCGCGCTCGACGCCGGCGATCAACTCGTTGGTCGATGGGCCGTTGGGCGCCGGCTGCAGCGAGACGTTGGCCATCCGCTGCACCGGGATGTGGCCCGGGGAATCGGCGAACGCGCAGCCGTTGGAACGCCCGAGACCCTTGAGCTTGGCCATCCGGCGGTCGAGTTGGTAGCCCGTGAGGATGCCGTCGTGGACGAGATCCCAGCGTTGACCGGCGACCCCCTCGTCGTCCCACCCGATCGTCGACAGGCCGTGCTCGGTGGTGCGGTCACCGACGACGTTCATCACCGGCGACCCGTATTGCAGGCTGCCGAGCTTGTCGAAGGTCGCGAACGACGTGCCGGCGTAGGCGGCCTCGTAACCGAGCGCGCGATCGAGCTCGGTGGCGTGCCCGATGGACTCGTGGATGGTCAGCCAGAGGTTGGACGGGTCGACGACGAGGTCGTAGGTGCCGGCCTCGACCGACGGCGCCTTGGTGCGCTCGGTGAGCAGCTCCGGGATACCGGCCAGCTCCGCGTCCCAGTCCCAGCCGGTCCCGGTCAGGTATTCATAGCCCCGGCCGACCGGCGGCGCGAGGGTGCGCATCGTCTCGAACGTGCCGTGGGCGGCGTCGACGGCCACAGCGGTGATGGCCGGATGCAGCCGCACCCGCTGCTGGGTGGTCACCGTGCCGGCGAGGTCGGCGTAGAACTTGCCTTCCAGCACCTGCGACAGCCGCGCGTCGACGTGGTCGACCCCGTCGGAGGCCAGCAGTCGTTCGGACCACTCGGCGAGCCGGCCGATCTTCTCGCTGTCGGGTACTGCGAACGGGTCGACGTCGTACGCCGAGATCCACCGGACGTCGTCATAGACCGGCTCGTCGGCCAGTTCCACCGGCTCGGAGTTGACCGCGGTGCTCACCCGGGCGACCTCGACGGCCTGCTCGGCGACCCGTACCGCCGCCTCCGGGGTGAGGTCGACTCCGGCGGCGAAGCCCCAGGTGCCGTTGTGCACGACCCGGACGGCGAAGCCGACCTGCTCACCGTCGCCGGCGCTCTCCAGCTTGGCGTCGCGGAGGCTGATGTCCTGGTTGCGGATCCGCTCGAACCGGAAGTCGGCATGGTCTACGCCGAGCTGACCTGCGCGCTCGAGCGCGGCCTCGGCGAGGCGACGCATCGGCAGGGCGAGGAAGGCCGGGTCGATCTCGGGCACAGTTGCCCTCCTTGAGGCGAGCGGAGCCGGTTTCTCGACCCTACCCGGCCTCGGGCGCGCCGATCTGACGCACCGGGCGTGCGATGATCGCGGCCGTGGTCGATGACCAGAGCAAGCCGGCATCGGGAAGCGGCAGCCGCGCGCGTGATCACATGGCCAACGAGCGCACGTACCTCGCCTGGCTGCGCACCGCGGTGAACGTGATGGTGCTCGGGTTGGCCATCGCGAAGTTCGGGAGCAAGGACCAGGCCGCGTCGATCGCCGCCGGCGGGATCGTCGTCGTGGTGGGTGCCGCCTTTCTCGCATACGGCACCCGGCGCTACCGGCAGGTCAACGTCCAGATCGAAGCCGGCGACTATCTGACCGACACCCATGGCAACGCCGCCGTCGTCGCCTCCGTCGTCCTGGTGCTGGCCACCTTCGCGGCGCTTCTGCTGCTGGTCACTGCGGGGAACTGAGCCGCGCCTGGACCCGCCCGGCACCGACTCCGGCCGGGTCGGAGAGTCGCCCGTTCTTGATGGTGAGTCGCCGCTTCGCCTGCCGGGCGATCGTGCTGTCGTGCGTCACGATGACCAGCGTCAGTCCGCGTTCCAGCCACAACGTGTCGAGGAGTTCGATGACCTCGTCGCGGGTGTCCTCGTCGAGGTTTCCGCTGGGTTCGTCGGCCAGGATGACCCGCGGCTCCTTCACCAGCGCCCGCGCGATCGAGACCCGTTGCTGTTGACCGCCGGAGAGCTCGGACGGCAGGTGCAGCGCCCGGTCGACGAGACCGACGGAGGCCAGCGCCTGCGTCGCCAGGTCACGCCGCTTGGCCGGGCGGACGCGGGTGGGCACGAGAGCGGTCTCGACGTTCTCCAGCGCGGTAAGGGTCGGGATCAGGTTGAAGCTCTGGAAGACGAACCCGATGGCGCGGGCCCGAACCTGGGTCAGCTTTCCCTCCGACATCTGGGCGAGGTCGGCTCCGTCGAGCACCACCCGTCCGGCCGTCGGACGGTCGAGCCCGCCGAGGATCGAAAGGAGCGTCGACTTCCCCCCGCCGGTCGGGCCCTGGATGACGACCTTCTCGCCGTCCTCGATGTCGAGCCGCACGTCGCGCAGGGCGTCGATGCTGCGGCGCTGTTGTTCGTAGCGCTTGGTCACGCCGTCGATCTGGTACATGCGCCTCTCCCGGCAGGTGGTGGTACGGCGGTCATTGGATCGTGCGGAATGCGGCGGCCGGGCGTAGCCGCGAGGCCCGCCAGCCACCGAGCGAGCCGGCGATCAGCCCGCCCGCGACGGCGAGGAGTACGGCGAGGAGCAGCGCGTCGAGAGTGATCGGCGTAGCGAGGTGGACGTCGACGGTGTGCAGCGCCTGTTGCGCCTGACCGAAGGGCCCGCCCCCACCGAAGCGCTGAGCTGCGCCGGCGGCCCGGGCAGTCCCGAGCGCCGAATTGCCGACGGTGGCCGACAGCGGGGGCGCGAAGGCCTTCACCAGCGCCGCACCGCCGAATCCCAGCGCGATACCGACGATGCCACCGAGGATGCACAGGGTGAGCGACTCGCCCATGACCTGGCCGACCACGCGCCGACTGCGCCAGCCGAGCGCCTTGAGCGTGCCGAACTCCGCGGTCCGCCGGGTGACCGCGGACAGGGTGAACAGACTGGCCATCAGGAACACCACGACCAGTACGGCGATCGAGAGCCACTTGCCGAGATTGTTCGCGAGGCCCGACGCACTCGACAACGAACCCGAGACCTGTCCGGCAAGATCGCTGGACGTACTGACGGTGGCCTTCGGAAGGACCTGCTGGATCGAGGACTTGATGCCCGACACCTGGCTCGCGTCCGCGGCCCGCACGTAGACCGTGTTGACCTTGCCCGACATCCCGGCGAGCGCCTGCGCCTGCGGGAGAGGTATGTAGACGTTCGCCGAGGTGGTGGCGCTCGACGTCGCGCGGACGACGCCGACGACGGTGAACGACTTCCCGGCGACGGTGACCTTCGAACCGACCTTCAGGCTCTTCTGCTTGGCGTAACTGCTGTCCAGCAGAGCTACCTTCTTGGTGGAGTCGGCCGCAGTGAGGAGACGACCGGATGTCGCGGTCGCCGAGGTCAATGGGCCGACCGCGTTCGACGTCGCATCGAGGCCCTCGACGCTGAACGAGTTGACGTTGAACGAACTCCGTCCCGAACTGCCCCCGCCGGTGGAGGCACCACCCTGCGGCGGGCCAGTGCCCCGCTGGCTCGGGCTGGGGATCGTTCCGGTGAACTGCAGGTCCGTCAGTGCGAGATCGCCGGAGGCGGCAGCGACGCCGTGCACCTTGCGCACCGTCGTCACCGTCGAGGCGCTCAACGCCGTCAGCCCCCGAGCCGTCAGCCGGTCGCGGCTGAGCCGCTGGGTGTTCCGGTTCTGCCCGCCGGGCGGGCCACCGAAGCCGAAGCGGCCGTCGGTCCCCGGCTGGGCTGCGGCCTGAGTGACCGTCGCATCCGTGCCTACGCCGTACAGCGAGTGCAGCACGGTCGCCTGAGCGGTGCGCACCCCGCTCGCCAGGGACGTGACGGTGAGCACCAGGCCGATCCCCACGGCCAATCCGATGGAGACGACCAGTGACTGGCGGCGACGTCGCCCCAGTTCCCGTCTGAGGTAGGTGAAGAACATGTCGTTCCTGCTTTCCGTCCGACCTGCTTCGGCTCTGCACCCGGGGACGACCCTCGGAATGCCCGACCGGCGAGAAGTCTCACAGTGCTTTCTGTGCGCTTCCTGTGAGCGACGTCCGACTCGGACGAGGCCGCAAATACTCAGCAAGGTCCCAACCAGCTATCAGGGATTCCACAGGAACGCGGTCTCTACTGAGGTGGAGACGATTGGGCAGATAGAAGGGTCGTGAGACGCGATGGACGATGCCGGGCAACACGGTGGTTCACCGGATCAGTGGACGGGCCGGCCGCAAACCGGCGCCTGGGTCGTACCACCCGGCCGGGCCGGTGGTGACTGGGTCCCCGGCGAGGCCTACTGGGTCCCCGGTCCTCCCCCCAAGCGGCGTCATCGCGTCCGCGGTCCGCTCGCACTCGGCGCCGCCGCGCTGATCGTGGCCGGCGTAGCCGCCGGCGCCGGTTTCGGTCACCTCGTCTGGCAGTCGCCCGGATCGTCGACCACCGCTCTGGGGAATGCCTCGACGGCACCGGCCACGGGCGGGTCGTCCGGCGGCGGGACCGGCAATGGCGGGCTCGGCAACGGCGGGCTCGGCAACGGCGGGCTCGGCAACGGCGGGCTCGGCAACGGCGGGCTCGGCAACGGCGGGCTCGGCAACGGCGGGCTCGGCAACGGCGGCTCCGGCGGGGGCGCTGGGCCCTACGGCCAGTTGCCCGGCGGCACCGGCCAGGGCGGCACCGGCCAGGGCGGCACCGGCCAGAGCGGCACCGGCCAGAGCGGCGGAAGCACCGAGGGCAGCGGCGGACCGTCCAACGTGTCCGCCATCGCCGGCAAGGTCTCCCCGGCGCTGGTCGACATCAACACCAGCCTCGGCTACCAGGGCGGCCGGGCGGCAGGCACCGGAATCGTGCTGACCTCCGACGGCGAGATCCTCACCAACAACCACGTGATCGACGGGGCCACCAAGATCAGCGTCACCGATGTCGGCAACGGCAAGACCTACGCCGCGACGGTGACCGGCTACGACAAGTCGCACGACATCGCCGTACTGCGGTTGACGAACGCGCACGGACTGACCACCGCGAAGATCGGCGACTCGTCGAAGGTCTCCGTCGGCCAGCCCGTTGTGGCGGTCGGCAATGCCGGCGGCACGGGCGGGACGCCGAGCAGCGCCGGCGGTTCGGTCATCGCGCTGCACCAGACGATCACCGCGAGCGATGAGGGCGGCGGCTCCAGCGAACAGCTGAGCAACGTGATCCAGATCAACGCCGACGTCGAGCCGGGTGACTCCGGCGGGTCGCTCGCCAACACCTCCGGAGAAGTGGTCGGCATCGACACCGCGGCGTCGTCGAGCCTGACGGCCCAGTCGAGCGCCAGTGGTTCGCAGGCCTTCGCCATCCCGATCGCCGACGCGACCTCGATTGCGGCCCAGATCGAATCCGGTCAGGCCTCGTCGAGCATCCACATCGGCACGACCGCCTTCCTCGGCGTCACCACCTCCGCGCCGTCGGACAACCCGTACGGTTCCGGGTCGGCGACGTCGGGCGCCCAGGTCAGCGGTGTCCTCGCCGGCGGCGCCGCAGCACAGGCGGGTCTCGCCGCCGGTGATGTGATCACCTCGGTGAACGGCCAGCCGGTCGACTCCGCCGAAGCGCTGAGCGCCGCGATCGCCGCGCACCACCCCGGCGACAAGATGACGGTCGCCTGGACCGACACCACAGGTCAGTCGCACAGCGCGACGGTCGTCCTCCGCAGTGGACCGCCTGCCTAGGTACAGTCCCCGCCTTACCGCCTCATGATCGTGATCGGATGAAGCCGCGAAACACCGACGGAATCCGATCACGATCATGAGGCTTGGCAGGGTTGGCAGGGTTGGCCTGCGAGCCACAACTGCACATCTGCACAACTGCACAACCGGAGAACTGCACAACTGCAGCAATGCAGAGATGACCTGCCGTTCTCCCCTTGACGGGTGACTCTGCGTCGGTAAGTTGCCTCCTAACTTTCTGGGAACTGCCTAGACAGTTAGGAGCCGGTCATCGGCGGACCACACGCCTTGCGAGCGATGAACGAGCGGGCGGCGCTGGAAACACTGCTCCGACTCGGCCCGCTCTCGCGGGACGAACTCGATCGGTCGATCGGCCTGTCGAAGCCCGCCGCGGCCGACCTGCTTCGTCGCCTCGAGGTCTCCGGCCTGGTCTGCCGGAGCGGGCTGAAGCCGGTCAGCGGCCCCGGCCCGCAGGCGCAACTCTGGTCGGCGAACGTTCGAGCCGGCTACGCCGCCGGGATCAGTGTCGGCGCCAACTCCGTCTCCGTCGCGATCGCCGACCTCGGCGACGACGTCGTGGCCGCGGATCGCCGGCCCCTTCGGGCAACCCACCACGACCCTGTCGACGTCGTCCGCGCCGCGGTCACAAGGGCGGCGGAAACCGCGGCGCTCTCGCTCGACGACCTGGCGCACACCGTCGTCGGCATCCAGGGTTCGGTCGACCCGTCGACGGGTCACCTCGAATACGCGATGCACCTGCCTTGGTGGCAGGGCTTCGACGTCGAGCAGCATCTCAGCGATGCGCTCGGCGGTCCGGTGACTGTGGAGAACGACGTGAACCTCGTGACGATCGACGAGGTGGCCACGGGCAGCGGCCGCAACCGTCGCGACGTGATCCTGCTCTGGATGAGCCATGGCGTGGCGGTGGCTTCGATCGTCGACGGCCGCTTGGTTCGCGGCGGCCGCGGCGGCGCCGGCGAGATCGACCACCTGCGCATCCCGACGGGGACGGGCCCGCCCGAACCGATCGCCGCCCTCCTGACCAACCATGCGGTGACGACGCTCGCTCAGCGTTTCGGGGCATCCGGATCGACCGTCGCGTCGACGGTACGACGCGCCGTCCGGACAAGCCCGCAGTTCGTGGACGCCCTCGCCGGGCGGGTCGCCGCTGCCGCGGTAGGAGCAGTCGCGTTGCTCGACCCGGAACTCGTGATCCTCGCCGGCGACGTCGCCGTAGCCGCCGGCGAACCGTTGGCCGCGAGGACGGAAAACCTGCTGCACGAGACGCTGGCCCACCGCCCGCAGGTCGCTGTTGCGGGCGGGACGACCGACTCCGTCCGACAGGGCGCGCTGCATGCCGCGGTGCGGATCGCCCGGGAGCGCGTCTTCGGAAGGGGAGTGGCGGTACCCGGCGGGCACATCCCCTTCTCACTCGCGGCACCGGACCGGAGAAAGGACAGGATGCGTGCGTAGGCAGGTAGGCATTGCCGCAGGTCTCTGTCTGATATTGGCCGTGGCAGGTTGCGGGCTCCGTCATACGTCACGAGTCGGGTCGCGCACGCTCGAGGTCGCACTCGCGCAGCCGCCCGACAAACTCGATCCCACCTTCGCCGGCACACAGGGCGGCCGCACCGTCTTCACCGCGATGTGCCAGAAGCTCTACGACCTCAACTCCTCCGACAAGGTCGTCCCCCAGCTCGCAGCTGCCCTCCCGCGCATCAGCGACCACGGCCTCACCTAC
>DASXJE010000225.1 GCA_036497565.1 Mycobacteriales bacterium | reverse complement strand
CTCGCGGTCCGGGAGGCGCGGCGGCGTTGGTGGCTGGCGGTGGTCCCAGTGACCGAGGCACAGGTGCAGGATGCGGCGGCGCGGGTGCGGGAACATCTCACGACCGCCGGAACGATGACCCGCGCGGACGTCGAGCGGGTCGCCGGGAAGGACTGCGCGCCCGGCGTCGGGCTGTGGCTGGACCTGGTCCGGGTCCCGCCGTCCGGCACCTGGGAACGTCGCCGGGCCGACCTCTACGGCCTCGCCGACTCCTGGCTCGGCCCGGCCACCGGCACCGCCGCCGAGGCGACCACCCACGTCGTACGCCGCTACCTCGCCGCATTCGGCCCGGCACTGCCCAAGGACATCGCCACCTGGGCCGGGCTGCCGGTGAGCACGGTGACCGATGTGCTCCACGAGCTCACGCTGCGGCGCTTCCGCGACGAGGACGGTCGGGAGCTCGTCGACCTGCCCCGCGCGCCGCTGCCCGACCCCGACACGCCGGCGCCGGTCCGGTTCCTGCCGACGTACGACGCCGTCCTGCTTGCGCACGCCCGCCGCGCAGCGGTCCTGCCGGAGAAGTACCGGAAGCTCGTCTTCCACACCAAGATGCCGCAGTCGGTCGGCACCTTCACCGTCGACGGCGCGGTCGCGGGCACGTGGAGATACGCCGCGGGCCGCATCGACGTCTCCCCGTTCGAGCCGCTCCGCGACGACGACGCCGAGCAGGTCGACGCCGAGGCCGGCCGGCTCGCCGCGTTCCATACCTGACCGGGTCGCCCCGGGAGCGCCGGAAAAATGGTCGCGACTTTCTTCCGTCCACAGCCTGTGCGCACTCGAACGGGCCGGTCAGAGCCTTCGCGCCGCCGTCCGGAAGCAGCGCTGTCCACAGGTCGTCCCCAGGCCCCACACAGGCGCGGCGGCAGTTGTCCACAGGCTGTCCGCAGGTCGGTGCACACCCGTTGTTGAGTCCGCCCCGGGCGGCGCCGTACCGTCGGCGGTCTTGGTCGATCCGCTCCAGCCCGGTCTTGTCGGTACCTCGCGGTAGGACAGTGCAGTGGCAGGAACCCGCGACCTGGACCTGACGTGGAGGGGGACACGCTGATGGCGGTCGTCGACGACCGGGGTGCACCGTCCCCGGCTGACTACGACCGCCAGCCGCCGCAGGACATCCAGGCAGAGCAGTCGGTGCTCGGCGGCATGCTGCTGTCGAAGGACGCCATCGCCGACGTGGTCGAGGTGCTGCGCGGGACGGACTTCTACCGGCCGGCGCACGAGGTCGTCTTCGACGTGATCCTCGACCTCTACGGTCGCGGTGAGCCGGCCGACCCGGTGACCGTGTCGGCCGAGCTGACCCGGTCCGGCCAGCTGATGCGGGTCGGCGGCTCGCCCTACCTGCACACTCTGATCTCGTCGGTGCCGACCGCGGCCAACGCCGGCTACTACGCCGAGATCGTCGCCGAGCGGGCGGTGCTGCGCCGGCTGGTGGAGGCCGGGACCCGCATCGTGCAGCTCGGTTACGGCGCCGCCGGCGGATCGGGCGGCGACGCCGACGACGCCGTCGACCGGGCCCAGGCCGCCATCTATGACGTCACCGAGCGGCGTACCAGCGAGGACTACATCCGGCTCGAGCAACTGCTGCAGGGCACGATGGACGAGATCGACGCCATCGCGACCCGGGGCGGCGCCAGCCTCGGAGTGCCCACCGGCTTCGCCGAGCTCGACCAGATCACCAACGGCCTGCACCCGTCGCAGATGGTGATCGTGGCCGGCCGGCCGGCGTCGGGTAAGTCGACCATCGGGCTCGACGTCGCGCGGTCCTGCTCGATCCGCAACGGCATGGCGTCGGTGATCTTCTCCCTCGAGATGAGCAAGTCCGAGATCACCATGCGGCTGCTCTCGGCCGAGGCCAAGGTGCCGCTGCACCACATGCGGTCGGGTCACATGAGCGACGACGACTGGGCCCGGCTCGCCCGCCGGATGGGCGAGGTCGCCGACGCTCCGCTCTACATCGACGACTCGCCCAACCTCACGATGATGGAGATCCGGGCCAAGGCCCGCCGGCTCAAGCAGCGCCACGACCTTCGCCTCGTCGTCGTCGACTACCTGCAGCTGATGACCTCGGGGAAGCGGGTGGAGTCGCGTCAGCAGGAGGTCAGCGAATTCTCCCGATCGCTGAAGCTGCTCGCCAAGGAGCTCGACGTCCCCGTCATCGCGATCAGCCAGCTCAACCGCGGGCCCGAGCAGCGCACCGACAAGAAGCCGATGCTCTCCGACCTGCGTGAGTCCGGGTGCCTGACGGCCGACACCCGCATCCTGCGGGCCGACACCGGCGCAGAGACCACCATGGGCGAACTCTTCGAGTCGGGGGAGAAGGACGTTCCGGTCTGGTCTCTCGACGACGGCCTGCGCTACGTCCGTCGGCACCTCACGCACGTGTTCACGACCGGCCGCAAGCGCGTCTTCCAACTCACGACGGCGTCGGGCAAGACGGTCCGGGCGACGGCGAACCACCCGTTCCTCACGTACGACGGCTTCCGGCCGCTGGGTGAGCTCGCGTCGGGCGACCGCATCGCCGTGCCCCGGCACGTGCCCGGGCCCGACCGGATGACCGTGTGGGATGACGAGAAGGCCGTCCTGCTGGGTCACCTGATCGGCGACGGCAGCTTCGTCGAGCGGCAGCCGCTGCGCTACGCGTCCATCGACGAGGCGAACCTGCGGGCGGTCACCACCGCCGCGCTGCACTTCGGCGTGGTCGCCGTCCGCGACGACTACGAGGCCGCGCGCTGCACGACCCTGCGCCTGCGCGCTCCGTTCCCGTTGACGCACGGCAAGCGCAATCCGATCGCCGCGTGGCTCGACGAACTCGGCCTGTTCGGCCTGCGCAGCCAC
>DASXJE010000224.1 GCA_036497565.1 Mycobacteriales bacterium | reverse complement strand
GGCGTTGTTCACCACGGCCTCGACCGGACCGAGCGCGGTCTCGACGGCGCGCACCGCCGACTCGACCGAGGCAGTCCGGGTCACGTCGATCTCGACCGCGATCGCGGTGCCACCGGCGGCGGTGATCTCCTTGGCGGCCTGCTCGGCGGCGGTGAGGTTCAGGTCCGCCACGGCGACCCTGAACCCCTCTGCGGCCAGTGCCGCGGCGATGCCCTTGCCGATGCCCTGGGCGGCCCCGGTGACCATGGCGACGCGGTTGCTCATGGGGGTGTCCTCCGGTGTGGTGGTACGGGTCAGGCGACGGCCGGGTGCCAGTGCATCGGCCCGGCGACGAGGGAATGGCTGGTGAGCTTGCGGCCGAGGACCGACTGCGCCTCGCGTGCGGCCTCGATGACGGCTCCGAGGTCCAGGCCGGTTTCGACGCCCATCTCGTGGAACATGCTCACCAGGTCCTCGGTGGCGATGTTGCCGGTCGAGCCGGCCGGCACCGGGCAGCCGCCGAGCTCGCCGAAGCTGGACTCGAAGCTGGTGCAGCCCGCCTCGAGCGCGGCGTACGCGTTGGCCAGACCCTGCCCGCGGGTGTTGTGGAAGTGCGCTGTGACCTCGACCCCGGGCAGACGCTGGATGGCCGTGGCGAAGAACCGCGACGCGTACGCGGGGTTGCACATGCCGGTGGTGTCGCCGAAGCCGATCTCGGTGGCGCCGGCCTCGGCGAACTGCTCGGCGATGTCGAGGACCCGGCCCATCGGGACCTTGCCCTCGTACGGGCAGCCGAACGAGGTGGCGATAACCGCGCAGAACGTGAGGTTCTCGGCGACGATGCGCTTGCCCATCACCGTGACGTCCGCCATGGTCTCCTCGACCGTCCGGTTGATGTTGCGCTGGTTGTGGGTCTGGGACGCGCTAACGAAGAGCGCCACCTCCTCGAACAGGTCACGCACCGCGAGCGCGTTGTCGAGGCCCCGGCTGTTCGGCACCAGCACCATCCGGGCGACGTCGTGCGGCAGGTCGATGCCGCGGAGCACCTCCACGCCGTCGGACAGCTGCGGGATGACATCGGGCCGGACGAAGCTCGCGACCTCGATCCGTTTGAAGCCCGCGCGGCCCAGGGCGTCGATCAGCCGGATCTTGTCCGCGGTCGGGATCGTCTCCGGTTCGTTCTGGAAGCCGTCGCGGGGCCCGACCTCCCGGATGCGCACCCGCCGGCTCTCGCCCTCGCTGCGGTTGTCGTCA
Organism: Mycobacteriales bacterium; assembly: GCA_036497565.1. Lineage (NCBI taxonomy): Bacteria > Bacillati > Actinomycetota > Actinomycetes > Mycobacteriales > Mycobacteriales bacterium. The sequence continues at coordinate 12,802 of DASXJE010000224.1, read as the reverse complement.
GTCACGACACGACCTCCCGGTCCGTGAGGCTCCGCTCGAGCCCCTCTCGATGATGCGGTGCCGCCACTGCGATGAGCCGGCGGGCCCGCTCTGCCACGGTGCACCCGGTCAGCAGCGCGACGCCGTGCTCGGTGACCACCGCGTCGACGTCGACGCGCGCGGTCGTGACGACCCCGCCGCGGAGCGTGGGATTGATCGTCGACTCGCCGCCGGACTCCGCGCGCAACGCGATGACCGAACGGGCGCCGGTCAGCGATGCGGCCCGGCTGAAGTCGACCTGGCCGCCGACGGCGCCGATGTGCACACCGCGCCGCAACTCGGCGCCGACCTGGCCGAGCAGGTCCACCTCGATCGCCGAGTTGATCGACACCAGCGACCTGAGCTGCGACAGCACCGACGGCGCGTGGGTGTAGCTGGCGGGCCTGAACTCGACCGGGAATTCTCGAAGCCGGTTGTACAGGGACGCGCTGCCCAGGGCGGCGCCGGTGACGATCAGTCCCTGGTCGATCTCCTTGCGCGCGCCGGTGACGACGCCCTTTTCCACCAGGGCCGTTACGCCGTCGGTGATCATCCCGGTGTGGAAGCCGAGGTCGGTGTGCCCGGCGAGGGATTCGAGGACCGCGCTGGGCAGCGAGCCGACGCCCAGCTGCAGCGTGTCGCCGTCCTCGACCAAGCTGGCCACGTGATCGGCGATCACCCGGTCCACCGCGTCGGGCGCGCGGGCGGGCGCCTCCCGCAGCGGCCGGTCGGTCTCGACCACGGCGGCGAAGGCCGACAGCGGCAGCCCAGTACTGCCCCTGGTGCGCGGCATCCGGTGGTTGACCTCGGCGATCAGGGTGCGGGTGTGTTTCAGCGCGTCCGCGACGTACTCCACGCCGATGCCGAGCGAGACCAGCCCGTCGGCGTCGGGCGGGGACACCTGCACCAGCCCGACGTCGGATGGGAGCTGACCTCGCTCGAACATCCGGGGAAGCGCGGAGTAGTGGCAGGGCACCACGTCCAGCAGGCCGTGCCGGCTCAGCCGGCGCAGTTCCCCCAGCCCGCCATAGGAGAGCACCGTGAGGGAGTCAGGCAGCGAGTCGGGCAGGTCGCCTGACAGCCGCTCGTTCCAGGTGAGCCCGCAGAACGCGCGGATGGGACCTATGCGGTCGGCCTGCTCCAGCAGGGCGTTGACCAGCGGCTCCGGCTCGGCGCCGCCCTGACCCCACCACACGCCGTCGCCGGCGGCGATGTACCTGCCGAGGTCGATCATGCGTCGATCCGCTGTACCAGGGTGGCCGTGCCGAGCCCGCCGCCGCAGCACATGGTGACCAGCCCGATCTCGGCGTCGCGGCGCTCCATTTCGGCCAGCAAGGTGCCGAACAGACGCGCCCCAGAGGCGCCCACCGGGTGGCCGAGGGCGATGGCACCGCCGTTGACGTTGACCCGCCCCATGTCGGGCTTCAGCTCACGTTCCCACGCCAGGACCACCGAGCTGAACGCCTCGTTGATCTCTACCAGGTCGATGTCGTCGATCGTCATCCGGTTGCGGTCCAGCAGCTTGCGGGTGGCCGGGATAGGGCCGGTCAGCATGATGATCGGGTCGACCCCGACCGTGGTCTGGTCGAGGATGCCGGCCCGCGGGCGAAGGCCGTACCGGTCCGCACCGTCACGGGAGGCGACCAGCACTCCGGCGGCGCCGTCGGAGATCGGGGACGAACTTCCCGCCGTGATCCGCCCGCCGCGTTCCCGGAACACGGTCCTGAGCCCGGCCAGGCTCTCCATCGACGTTCCCGGACGGATCGCCTGGTCGCTGGTCCGCTTCTCCCCGTTCAGCTCGAGCGGGATCATCTCCCGCTCGAACCTCCCCGCGGCCACCGCCTCCGCTGCCAGCCGATGCGACCGCACGGCGAACGCGTCCATCTCTGCCCGGCCGATGTCCCACCGGTCGGCGATCAGCTCCGCGCTCTCGCCCTGCGACACGAAGTCGTACCGCTCGCGCAGCACAGGCGGCCACGGGTCGCCGTACAGCTCGGAGATCTTCGCCGGTGAGCCCATGGGCACGTGGCCCATGTGCTCCACGCCGCCAGCCAGGACGACGTCGTGAGTACCCGAGGCGACGAGCGCGGCCGCCATCTCCACCGCGGTCTGGGCCGAACCGCAGCGGCGGTCGAGCACGGTGGCCGGCACCTCGGCCGGGTAGCCGGCCTGCAGCCAGGCGTTGCGGGCGACGTTGCGCGACTGCTCGCCGAACGGCGCGGTGCACCCGATGACGATGTCCTCGACGGCCTCCGGGGCCAGCCCGGTGCGGTCCAGCAAGGCCGTGTAGACGACGCCCAGCATCTCGTTCGGATGCGTGTCCCGGTACCAGCCGCGCACCGGGTGCGCCTTGCCCATCGGGGTCCGTAGCGCCTCCACGATCAGCGCCTCCCGACCCGACCGGGTCATGGGGCTTTCCTTCGGCATCAGATGACCGTCCCTCCGTCGACCGGCAGGACCTGGCCGGTGATGTACGACGCCGCGTCCGACGCGAAGAAGACGAAGGTGGCGGCGATCTCGTCGGGGTGGGCCCACCGGCCGAGCGGGATCCGGGCGAGCGTCTTGGCGGCCAGCTTCTCGTTGGTGCGGATGTTCTCGGTCATCGCCGTCGCCGCCAGCGGAGCGACCGCGTTCACGGTGATCTGCTTCTTCGCCAGCTCCTTGGCCAGCGACTTCGTGAGGCCGACGACGGCGGCCTTGGCCGCGCCGTAGTTGACCTGGCCGATGGTGCCCACCAGTCCGGCGGCCGAGGTGACGTTGATGATACGGCCGGTGCCGTCCACGGCCAGGAATGGCAGTGCGGCCTGGCTGACGGTGAACGTGCCTCCGACGTGGACGTCGAGCACGAACTGGAACTGTTCGGCCGTCATCTTCGCGAACATCGCCGGCGCGATCACCCCGGCGTTGTTCACCACGACGTGGAGGGTCCCCCCGGTCAGTTCGGCGGCCTGCTCGGCCGCCCGGGCCGCCTGCCCGGCGTCGCGCACGTCGAGCACCGCGGACTCGGCCCGGCCGCCGGCGGACACGATCTCGGCGGTCGCCGCGGCCGCCGCGTCCTTGTCCACGTCGGTCACCAGCACCGCCGCGCCGGCCGCGGCCAGCGCCCTGGCGACCGCCCCGCCGATGCCCTGGCCGGCGCCGGTCACGAGCGCGGAGCGCCCGGCAAGGGAGAACATCAGTAGCTCCTGGGCAGGCCGAGCACGTGCTCACCGAGGAAGTTGAGGACCATCTCCTGGCTGAGCGGGGCAATCCTCAGCAGCCGCGCCTCACGGAAGTACCGCGCGACGTGGTACTCCTCGGAATACCCCATCCCCCCGAACGTCTGCAGCGCCCGGTCCGCCGCCTCGAAGCCGGCGTCGGCGCACAGGTACTTCGTGGTGTTCGCCTCCCTGGCGCACGGCTTGCCGTTGTCGTAGAGCCAAGTGGCCTTGCGCAACGTGAGCTCGGCGGCGTCGAGCCGGGCCAGCGAGTCGGCCAGTGGGAACTGCAGTCCCTGGTTCATGCCGATCGGCCGGCCGAAGACCACCCGCTCGTTGCCGTAGCGCACCGCGCGGCGCAGCGCGACCCGGCCCAGGCCCAGTGCTTCCGCCGCGACCAGCATCCGCTCCGGGTTGAGGCCATCCAGGATGTACCTGAAGCCCTGGCCCTCCTCGCCGACCCGGTGCGCCTCGGGCACGCGCAGGTCGTCGATGAACAGCTCGTTCGAGCTGACCGCATTGCGGCCCATCTTCCTGATCGGCCGGATGTCAACGTGGTCCCGGTCGAGGTCGGTGAGGAAGAGCGTCAGCCCGTCCGTCTTCTTCGTGACGTCCTCGAACCTGGTCGTCCGGGTCAGCAGCAGCACCTTCTCCGACTCCATCGCCTTGGAGATCCACACCTTGCGGCCGTTCACGACGTAGTCCGAGCCGTCCCGCCTGGCGAACGTCGTGATCCGCGTGGTGTCCAGGCCCGCGCCGGGCTCGGTGACGCCGAAGCACACGTGCAGGTCGCCGCTGACGATGCGCGGCAGGTTCTCCCGCTTCATCTCCTCCGACCCGTGCACGATCACCGGGTGCATGCCGAAGATCGACAGGTGCATCGAGCTCGCGCCGTTCATCCCGGCGCCGGAGGCCGACACCTCCTCCAGCAGCAGCGCCGCCTCGGTGATGCCGAAGCCGTGCCCGCCGTACTCCTCCGGAATGGTGATCCCGAGCCAGCCGCCGTCCGCGAACGCCTGGTAGAACTCGGCGGGGAACTCGTGCGCGGCGTCCTTCTCCATCCAGTACTGGTCGTCGAACTTGGCGGCCAGCTCGGCGACCGCGCGGCGGATCGTCGTCTGGTCCTCTGAGAGCTCGAAGTCCACGGCAATCCTCCCTCGTTTCTGGAATGACCATATCAAATGGACTGACCAAAAATCTAGACGGGCACCAGATTGAGTCCCTCGGCGATGCGCTCGTTCCACGTCGTCGGGCCGCCGTACAGGTACTCGTCGAGCTTGGCCCGCTTGTAGAACAGCTGCAGATCGTGCTCCCAGGTGTAGCCGATCGCGCCGTGCAAGGTCAGCGCGCTGTCGGCCACCCGCACGCCAGCGGCGGTGACCTGCGCCTTGACGGCGGCTGCGTGCAGCGCCGACTGCGGACCACCGCCGTCGACCGACGCCGCGGCGAAGTACACCGCCGACCGGGCCGCCTCGACCTCGACCAGGATGGTCGCGGCGGCGTGCTTGACGGCCTGGAACGAGCCGATCGGCACGCCGAACTGATGACGCTGCTTGCTGTACTCGACGGCCAGGTCGAGCATCCGCGCCATGGCTCCCAATGAGTCTGCGGCGACCAGCACGGCGGCACGTGCGGCGCAGCCAGCCAGGAACTCCCGAGCATCGACATCGAGTGGCTCGGACGGCGCGCCCTCGATCACGACGTCGGCCACCGACCGGCTCCGGTCGAGCAGCCGGCGGGTCTGCGCCCGCACTCCGGCCCCCGCCGACGCCAGACGCAGGCGCGGCGAGCCGTCCGGGCCGTCCACCACCGCCACGAACCGCGCCGCCAGGTCACCGGCGAGCACGCGCGGGACCGCCCCGTGCAGGAGCCCCTCACGGTCGATCGTGAGGCGGGGCCCCGCACCGGGGATCGCGTTGGCCGGACAGAGCAATGCCACGTGCTCACCCTCGAAGGCGGCGATGTCCGTCCCCGAGCCGAGCGCGGGTACCGCGAGCGCGGTCGCCAGCCAGGTCGCGGACGGAGCACTCGCCCCGGCGAGCAACTCGGCCGTGAGGGCCAGCTCGACGAGCCCGCCGCCCTGACCGCCCAGGGCTTCCGGCACGCCGACCCCGGCCCATCCGTCGCGGACCAGCCGCCCGGCGAACTCCGCCGCGTCACCGTCACCGAGCCACCGGCGCATCGCCTCGCGTGGGGCCACGTCGGCGAGCCAGGCGCCGAAAGACTGCCGGTAGGCCTCCTGCTCCTCGGACAGCTGCCACCGCATCAGCCCAACTCCTTGACCTGGGACCGGATGTCCTGGACGGCCTCGGGGTTCTCGGCCCCGGACAGATCCCCGGGATCAGTGTCGAGCACGGCCGCGCGGATCGCCCGGCGCATGATCTTGGCCGACCTGGTCTTCGGCAGCTGTCCGACGCGGACCACGCGCGCAGGTGCGAACGGCTTGCCTACCTCGGCGGCAACCAGCGCAGTGAGCCGCGCCGACACCACCCCGTCGTCCCCGTCGCCCCCGCCGCCGTCCGTTGCGCCGGCCCGTCGGACCCAGAAGGCCCAGATCGCCTCGCCCTTCGTCGCGTCCGGGATCCCGACGACCGCGGACTCGGCGACGGCGGCGTCGGTCGCGAGCACCGCCTCGATCTCCGCCGGGGCGACGCGTTTGCCGGCCACGTTCATCACGTCATCGGAGCGGCCGAGGATGAACCAGCCGGTGTCGTCCGCCAGGGCGTAGTCCCCGTGCCGCCACAGGCCGGGGTACGTCGACCAGTAGGCCTCGCGGTACCGCTCGTCGTCCTTCCAGACCCCGCGCGTCATCGACGGCCAGGGCTGGCGGCAGACGAGCTCGCCGACGCTGCCGCGCAGCGACCGGCCGACGTCGTCGACCACGTCGACGTCCATGCCCAGCGCCGGACCGCCCAGGGAGCAGCTGCGGATCTCCTCCACCGGGTAGGGGCACAGGAACGAGCCGCCCACCTCGGTGCCGCCGGAGAAGTTGATGACGGGGACCCGCCCGCCGAAGACGTCCCGGGCCAGCCAATCGTAGGACTCAGGGTCCCAGGGTTCGCCGGTCGATCCCAGGACCCGGACCGAGGACAGGTCACCGGCCGGACGGGTGCCGGCGGCTCGCAACGTCCGGACCAGCGTCGGCGAGACGCCGAGCGTCGACACGCCGTGCCGCTCGACGAGGTCCCAGAGCCGGCTGGTGCCCGGGACGTCGGGGGAGCCTTCGTAGAGCAGCAGGGTGCCGCCGCAGGCGTGCGCGCCGAAGATCGACAGCGGCCCCATGATCCAGCCCATGTCGGTGATCCAGCAGAACGTCCGGCCGGGCGCGAGCTCGAAGCCGTAGGCGACCTCGCTGGCCACCTTGACGAGGAAGCCGGCATGCGTGTGCACCGCGCCCTTCGGCCGGCCGGTCGTCCCGGACGTGTAGGCGAGCAGCAGCACGTCCGACGCCGAGGTCGGCTCGATCTCCAGGTCCGGGTCCGCCGCCAGCAGCTCGGCCCACTCGACGTCGCGGCCGGGCTCGAGCGTGACGGCCTCGCCGATGTTGTCGACCACGGCGACCACCTCTACGTCGGGGCATGCCTTCAGCGCCTCGTCCAGCTGCGGCTTCAGCAGCACGGTACGACGCCGGCGCGTCGTACCGTCCGCGGTGATGACCGCCTTGGCGTCCGCGTCCTGGAGCCGCGAGGCGATCGCGTTCGGGGCGAAGCCGGAGAAAAGCGGGACCACCATCGCCCCGATGCTCGCCACGGCGTACATCGCGACCACCGCCTCCGGCGCCATCGGCAGGTAGATCGCCACGGCGTCGCCCTTGCCGATGCCCCGGGCGCGCAGCCCCGCCCGGACCCGGGCGACCTGGTCGTCGAGCTCGGCGAACGTCAGCCGCCGCACGGTCCCGGCCTCAGCCTCGTGGACGACCGCGGTGGCGCCGGGCGTGACGTCCTTCCAGCGCCCCAGGGCCGCATCGACGATGTTGATCGTGCCGCCGGAGAACCACTCGGGGTACTCGGTGCCGCGGGTGAGGTCCACCACCTGCGAGTACGGCGTGCGGAACTCGATGCCGAGATCGCGGGTGACGGTGTCCCAGAACGCACCGATGTCCGCCACCGACCGGGCCCGCAGCTCGTCCGCGGTGGCGACGCCGAGCGTGCGCATCAGCCGGGCCACGTTGGAGTGATCCAGGTAGTCCCGAGACGGGTGCCAGGTGTAGGTCATGTCATCCCCTCGGCATGCCGAGAATGCGTTCGGCGACGATGTTGCGCTGGATGAACGTCGAGCCGCCTGCGATGGCCGTACCGCGTGCCTGGTTGGCGAGGCGGAGCCACCGGCGGGCGCGGGCGGCCTCCGGCGAGGTGTCGTCGAGCCCGAACTGGCCGGCGAGCGGTTCGAGCGAGAGGCGGAAGTCGGCTAGGTCCTCGACCAGCGGGCAGAAGTACAGCTTGCCGATCGAGGTGACCGGGCCGGGCGGCCCGGCGGCGGCCGCGCCGGAGATCACCCGCTGGCTGATGGTGTGGTGCACCAGGGCCCGCGCCCACAGGTCGGCCACCCGCTGCCGGACGTGCGGGTCGGCGCCGAGCGGGTGGCCCGCGTCGTCCGTCATGAGCCGGATCTCGGCGACGAGGTCGTCGACGGCTTTGGTGGTGTTCACCCTGCCGGTCGCGATGGCGACCCGTTCGAAGGCGAGGGTGCCCATAGCAACGGCCCAGCCCCCGTCGACCTCGCCGACGACGGCATCGTCGGACAGGAACACATCGTCGAGGAAGACCTCGTTGAACTCCGCCTCGCCGAGCATGTGGGCAAGCGGCCGGACCGTGACGCCCTCGCTGCCCATCGGCAGCAGGAAGTAGGTGATGCCCTTGTGGCGGGGCCCACCGCCCGTGCGCGCGAGCAGGATCGCATGGGCCGCGAGCTGGGCCCGGCTGGTCCAGATCTTCTGGCCCTGGATCCGCCAGCCGCCCTCGACCTTCGTGGCCTTCGTGCGCAGCGAGGCGAGGTCAGACCCCGAGTCGGGCTCGGAGAAGAGCTGGCACCAGATCTCCTCACCGGTGAGAATCGGCCGGAGATACCGGTCCTTCTGACGGTCCGTCCCGAAGTGGGCGATGGTCGGGCCGGCGAAGTCCTCGCCGATGATGTTGAGCCGCTCCGGGGCCCCGGCCAGATCGCACTCCTCGCCGAAGATCACCCGTATGCGCTCGTCCAGCCCCTGCCCGCCGTACTCGCGTGGCCAGGTCAGCCCGGTGTAGCCGGCCTCGCAGAGCATGGCCTGCCACTGCCGCCAGAACGGGGCCTTCTCGACCAGGTCGGCGGGCTCGGGCCAGGGCAGCTCGAGAAGGCTCTTCTCTAGCCAGGCGCGCAGGTCGCGCCGGAACTGCGCCTCGTCCGGGGCGTCCGAGAGATCCATCCGTCACCCATCTCTTCGATCCGGTTAAAACTATACTATAGGTCAGACCAAAAGGCTGACCCACGGGGTCTCGCGAGCCTCAGCTGAGCTTCTCCTTGATATCGGCGCGCAGGACGTGCTTCTGGACCTTTCCCGTCGCCGTCACGGGCTGAGGGTCTGGCAGCCGAAGAGCTCGTGTGAGAGTTCGACGATGGCTCCGGGGATCGGGACCCGCGCAGACCCATAGCCGCATGCGTGCCACGATCATGCCGGGTGAGTCAGCCCTTGCGGCTGTTGATATCGTCGGTGGCGTCCGGGAGGACCTTGTGCAGGTCACCGACCACGCCGAAGTCAGCGAGCTCGAAGATCGGAGCCTCGGCGTCCTTGTTGATCGCGACGATCGTCTTCGAGGTCTGCATGCCGGCCCGGTGCTGGATCGCGCCGGAGATTCCAGCCGCGACGTAGAGCTGCGGCGCGACGGTCTTGCCAGTCTGGCCGACCTGGCAGGCGTGCGGGTACCAGCCGCAGTCCACGGCGGCCCGGGACGCACCCACCGCCGCACCGAGGGAATCGGCGAACGCCTCGACCGGGCCGAAGTCCCCGCCGGTGCCACGTCCGCCGGACACCACGATCGCGGCCTCGGTCAGCTCCGGACGACCCGTCGCCTCCCGCGGCCTCGACGCCGTGATCCGCGCGGTCTTCGCCGCGCCCGAGATCGACACGACGATCTCCTCGACCTCCGGCTGCGTCCCGGCGGCCTGCGCGGCCTCGGGGGTGGAGGCGTTCGGCTTGACCGTGATGATCGGCGTGCCCTTGGTCACCGTGGCGTGAACCGTGTAGCTGCCGGCGAACACCGACTGCGTGGTCACCGGGCCACCGTCACCGGACTGCACGTCCACGGCGTCGGTGATCAAGCCGGACTCCAGCTTCACCGCGAGCCGGGCGGCGATCTCCTTGCCCTCCGAGCTCGAGGAGATCAGGATCGCCGTCGGCTCCACTTTCTGCGCCACCTGCTGCAGCGCCTCGGCCTTCGGCGTGACCAGGTACTGCGACAGCTCCGGGTTGGTCAGCGCGATCACCTTCGCCGCACCGTACTCACCCAGCGCGGGCAGGGCCTGCTCGACACCGTCCCCAATGTAGACCGCCACCGGCTCGCCGAGGCGGCGGGCGATGGTGAGGAGTTCCGCGGTGGTCTTGCGGACCGTGCCACCGACGTGGTCGGCGAGAACCAGAATGTTCGACATGACTCGGCTGCTCCTCAGAGGAACTTGTTGCTGGACAGGAACTCGACGAGCTGCGCGGCGCCCGTCCCGTCGGAGTCGGTGACAACCGTGCCCGCGCTCCGCGGCGGCCGCGCGGTCACCCCGGTGACCTGCGACCACGCCACCGAACCGCCGACCTCATCGGCCGACAAGCCCAGATCGGATAGCGCCCAGGTCTGCACCGGCTTCTTCTTCGCCGCCATGATCCCCTTGAACGACGGGTACCGCGGTTCGTTCGCCGCATCCGTCACGCTCAGAACCAGCGGCAACGTGCCCTCGACCGTGTCGCTTGAGACGTCACCGTCTCGGCGGATCCGCACCGTCGAGCCGCCCATGGTCACCTCCGAGCCCAGCGTGACCGCCGGCAGGCCGAGCCGCTCGGCGACCATCGCGGGCACCACGCCCATCGCGCCGTCGGTGGACTCCATCCCGAACACCACTAGGTCGTGCTCCAGCTTGCCCAGCGCCGTCGCCAGCACCAGCGAGGTCGCCACCGCGTCCGAACCCTGGATCGCGTCGTCCACCACGTGCACCCCAGCGTCGGCGCCCATCTGCAGCGCTTTCTTCACCGCATCCGCGGCCTGCTCCGGCCCGACCGTGAGCACGGTCACCTCCGTGCCAGGGCCATCACCGGATCCGGCCTCCTTGATGGCCAGCGCGGCCTCGACAGCGTTTTCGTCCAGCTCCGACAACAACCCGTCGACACCGGCCCGGTCCACCGTGTTGTCCCCGGGGCGGAACCGCCGGTCCGCGGTGGCATCTGGCACGAACTTCACGCAGACGACGATCTTCATGGGTCTCCTACTCTCGTGCTAGCGCACCTTCCAGACGGGGTCGCGCTTCTCGCGAAACGCCGCCACGCCCTCCACGATGTCCTCGGTGGTGAAGGCGAGGGCCAGCTGGGAGCGCAGGGCGGACAGCGCCTCGGGGAGGCTCAGGTCACGCAGGTCGTCGCTGGGGGCGTTGCGGGTGCGGGGCGAGTCGAGGGTCACGAAGGCGACGGCGTGCTCGTCCACCGCGTAGCGCACCAAGCCGGTCATCGCACGGGTCCTTCCGGCGGCGCAGACTGCTCCAGGATGACCTTGCCGAAGCCGCCACCGCTCTCGAGATACCGGTGTGCGGCGGCCGCCTCGTCGAGCGGAAAGACCCGGTCGACGACCGGCGGCGGCACATCGTACTCGTCGAGGAACCGGAGCAGTCCGGCGAAGTCACGTGGACTGCCCATCGTGGTGCCGGGCACGTCGAACTGACCGAAGTAGAACGGCCTGACGTCCAGCGCGACCCGCTCGCCGCGCGTCGCGCCCAGCACGACGAGTCGACCGCCCGGCCGCACGGTCGCGAGCGACGAGCCCCAGGTGCCGACCGAGTCCAGGACAACGTCGAAGCCTCTGCCGCATCCAGACAACTTCTTCGCCGCCGCCGGCCAGTCGGGCTCGTCGTACCGGACTCCTCCGGCGGCGCCCAGTTCACGCGCCCGCTCGATCTTCGCCGCCGACGAGGAGGTGACCACCACCTCGCAGCCGGCTGCGGCGCCGAGCGACACCGCCATCGTCGCGACCCCGCCGCCGGCGCCGAGCACGAGCAGCGACTCCCCCGCGCGCAGTCGTCCCCGGGAAAACAAGGCCCGGTACGTGGTCAGGCCCACCAGCGGCAGCGCCGCGGCCTCGGTCCAGCTCATATTGCGCGGCTTTGGCACGACACACTCGCGCGGGACGCGGACCAGCTCCGCATAGGTGCCGGGCGATGGTCGCCGAGGATCTCCCACCGCGCCCCCGGGGCCGACTCGTCGTCACCCCACCACAGCGACGGCAGCACCAAAACCTCGTCGCCGGTCTCCACGTCGACGCCGGCGCCGTCGGCGCCGGGGACGTGCGGCAGCAGCGAGCCGTACTTGCCCTGCCGAACCAGCACGTCGTGCCAGTTGAGGGCCGAGGCCCTCAGGCAAACGACGGACCATTCCCGGTCCGGGACCGGGTCAGCGAGCTCCGCCGGCTCCAATACCTCCGGGTCACCGAAACGTCTCTGCACGACAGCGCGCATCGGTCACCCCCGGATAGGTCAGGTAGATGGACTCGCCGACCATCGCGGGGCGCTCCTGACCGCGGATCTCGATGCGGAGGGCGACGCGGTACTGTACGCCGCCGTCGTCGCGCCGCGCGGGATCGAGGACCCTCGCGGCGAGCCGGATCTCGCTGCCCACGGGGACCGGCGCCGTGAAGCGCACCTTCTCCACGCCGTAGTTGGTTCCGCGTGCGTGGTCCTTGATCCGCAGCAGCGTCTTGAGCATCGTCGGCACTAGCGACAGCGTGAGGTACCCGTGCGCGATGGTGCCGCCGAACGGGCCACGCGCCGCGCGCTCGGGGTCCACGTGGATCCACTGGTGGTCGTCGGTCGCGTCGGCGAAGGTGTCAACCCGGTGCTGCTCCACCCGGCGCCATGGCGACGCACCAAGGTCCAGCTTGATGACGTCCGCGAGCTCGGCCACGGTCAGTTCGATCGTCATACTATTAGCGCCACTCCTTCGTGAGCCAGCAGGGCGTTCCAGGTCACGGCATTATGGTCAGGCCAAATCGCCGATGTCAAGACGGAGTGCCTGACATCGCCAAGTTCCTTGCTTGATAATGGCCGCTCAACCCACTAGAGTCAAATGGTCAGGCCGAATCCGCCGATCGCGCGACCCACGGCTTAGCGGCGGCCGAGTCGGCGTTCGCCACTGGGGCCGGGCCGGCGTCAGCCAATGAGGAAGGACGAATTATCGATGCACGAATTCACCGACGTGACCTACGAGGTCCAGGACGGCCTAGCCTGGATCACCATCAACCGCCCGGAGCGCTACAACTCCTTCCGCGCGCGCACGGTCGACGAGCTCGTGTTGGCATTCAAGCGGGCCTGGGTCAGCGACGAGGTCGGCGTCATTGCCCTCACCGGCGCGGGCGACAAGGCAT
>DASXJE010000223.1 GCA_036497565.1 Mycobacteriales bacterium | reverse complement strand
GCCGAGGAGGGCGGTGCTGTGTAGCAAGTGGTACGGGATGTAGCCGAGCCACCCCTGCTTCGCCGCTACGTGGAGGGGCCGGACCCCCGCGGCCAGGAAGCCGAAGTCCTGATCGAAGCCATCCGCCAGGCCGTAGTGGGTGGGCTGGGAGAGGGCGGAGAGCACGAAGTCCCGGTCGGCGGGGTCGAGGGAGGTGAGCACGTAGCGGTAGACGGCCACCGTGTCCTGGGCCGAGATCATCGACTCGCCCCACTGGTCGGAGTCGGTCGGCAGGGAGGTGTCGCGCAGACCGGCCAGCCCGATGATCTGGCTCAACGCGTGCATTCCGTCGAACTCCGCCCACAGGTCGTCCATCGCCTCGTCGTCGCTGCCGGACAGTGCCCGTCGGATCCGCTCCCGGTCGTCGGTGTCGAAGGCGATCCGGCCCTGCTCCTGCTGGTGCAGCAGGTCGGCGATGACAAAGAGCTTGACCACCGACGCAGACATGATCGGCGTGTCGGCGTAGCGGCCGAGTACCAACTCGTGATTTGCCCGGTCGTAGACCGCGACCGCATAAAGCGCCGCGTCGTCAGGGTCTCCCGCGGACTGGTCCCCGTTCAACTCGTCCACGGCTTCGACTGCGAGCCGGGCCAGGGCCGGTTTCACCAGGAATGGCCTCGGTGTCGGCGACGGTGTGGGAGTGGGAGTGGCGGTCGCCGACGTCAACCCGGCAGGCCGCAATGCGCTCGAGGCCCCGCTGCGACGAGCCCGCGCCGCCGTCGAGAGCCGCGGGCGGGCACCCGGCAGGCGCGTCCGACCTGGCGCCGGACCGCACGCCGCCACTCCCGCCAGGCCACACACAGCGATCACCACAACGAGCCGGGGGAACCGCAGTCGCCCTGCCCTGCGCAGCCGGACCTTCATCGACCACCCGCCCCCGAGCCCAGCGGACTCCCTGGAGAAGCTAAGCACTGGCGGGGTACGGAGGCGCCCGTATTTACAATCCTCAGCGTTTCCGGGTCGACCGATCGATCCGACCCGGCAGCTACCCCGCGGCTCGCGCCTAGGGTCGGCCGGTCCCGGCCACCGAGACCGGAAGGGTCAGGATCTCCCCGGTGCGGGGCCCGTCGGTCAACCGCTGGAGGTTGGCGGTGATGCTGTCGGACGACCGCCATTCTGCGGTCATGATGAACAACGTCCGCCGGTCCGGGCCGCCAAGCATCAAGGCGAACGGCGCTCGGTTCTCGCGCAGTTCCACGCGTTGCAGGACTTTGCCGCCGTCGGCGACGCGGACGATCGAGGACCCGCCCGTGGAGACCCAGACCGAGCCCTCGACGTCCAGGCAGATGCCATCGGGGCCGAGACGGTCGGCGAAGACTCGCCGGTTGGACAGCCCTCCGTCCGCGTCGATATCGAACGCCGTGAGCCGGCCGGCGAACGACTCGGAGATGATCAACGTTCGGTCATCAGGCGTAATGACCATGCCATTGGGGAATTCGATTTCGTCAGCGACCTGACGTAGTTGCCCATCCGGCGCGACGAGCTTGATGTAGCCAGGCTTGGGTGCCTCGCCACCCGCGAAGTTGAAGTCCGCGCCATTGAGATAGATGTTGCCGCGCCCGTCAACGACGATTTCGTTCGCAGGTTGCTCGGCGACGGTGAACATCGACCCGTCCGGTTCTTGGCGGCGCAGTTTGTCTCCGGTCACCAGCAGCCTGCCGTCGGGCAACCAGTCGATGGAATACCCCATCGGCCGTCCTGCCCGTACGGATGTGACCTCCCGCCGGCCGGTGACGTCGACGGCCACCACCTGCCGGTCGATCCAGTTGCAGAACCAGAGTCGGCCGTCGTGCCAGCGGGGCGACTCGGGTATTCCTAGGCCGCTCAGCAGCACCTTCGGCTCGGACATGGCGCCTCCTCGATTCGTCGGGATGTAGTCGGCCGGCCGGTGGGGCCGGCGCTACCCACTACACGAACGAGAGCCGCCGGATTCGACAGGTCGAGCCGATCCGGTCCGCGGTGCGTAGTTAGTGCTCAGCGTCGATGAGGTCGACGCTGGTTACCTTTGCTGGATCGATCTCCGCTCCGGCCGCCTGGTCGGAGTTGTCCGGAGCCCAGGTCATCAGCGGTGCCTCGATTTCCACTGCGTGCTCGATCTCCTGGATGAGCGCTTCGCGGGCTATTTCCGCCTCCGCGGCCGGGTAGCCAGGCAACTCGATTCGGACCGGCGGCTCGCCGTCGCCGTAATGGACTTCCAGCGCGTAGTTGCTCATACCCTGAGCATCCCCTACCGACTCTGCTGGTGCACCCAAGCCTGGCGAGGATCGTAAGAGGAGATCCCGACTATGCCGAGCGGGCACCCGCGGCGAGCCAGTCGTCGAAGGTAGTGTCACTGCGGCGAGTCAGTCACAGTGACTTCCCCGGGGAGTCGGTGAAGAAAGAGGCGAGCGCGGCGGCGAGGGCTGCGGGTGCTTCTTCGGCCATGTGGTGGGAGGAGTCGATGCCGTGTCCCCGTACGTCGTCGGCCCACGCCGACCAGACGCCGACGGGGTCGCCGTAGAGGTCTTCGAGGTCGTCGCGCTGGGACCAGACCACCAATGCGGGGCAGGTGACCTTGGTTCCGGCTGCCCGGTCGGCTTCCTCGTGCCGGCGGTCGATGCTCAGGCCCGCTCGATAATCCTCGAGCATGGCGCGGACGACGTCGGGGTCTCGGATAGCGTCGCGCCACTCTGCGTAGTTCTCGTGTCCCATGCGCTCGGGATCGCCGTGGTACCAGCTGTCCGGGTCCGCGTTGATGACCCGCTCAGGTGTCTCCGGT
>DASXJE010000222.1 GCA_036497565.1 Mycobacteriales bacterium | reverse complement strand
CGTGGACCACCTCCTCGCCGCGCTGCATCTGTCGTCCCTGATCATGCCCTGCCCGGCCGGTCTCCGCGCCGTCCCCACCCGACGGCCCGTCGCGGTGTCGCGCCGTCCGTGATTGGGTGGTCGCCGTACCGGTCGTCACGGGTCAGGAGCAGATGGTGGGAGCAGGGCTCGGTCTCGTGGCCGGAGATCCGGCCGCGCCGGGTACGCCGGTCGCGTCGACGGCGGCCGAGGTGGCCCGGCTCGCGGCGACCGCCGAGGACCTCGCCGCGCTCGACGGGCTCGTGTCGGTGTGCCGGGCCTGCCCCCGGCTGGTCGAGTGGCGCGAGACCGTCGCCGCGACCCGGCGCCGCGCCTACGCCGGCGAGCACTACTGGGGCCGACCGGTCCCCGGCTTCGGCGCGGCCGACGCGCGGATCGGCGTCGTCGGCCTCGCGCCGGCGGCCCACGGCGGCAACCGGACCGGGCGGGTGTTCACCGGCGACCGTAGCGGCGACTGGCTCTTCGCCGCGCTGCACCGCGCCGGATTGGCGAGCCAGGCGACGTCGGTCCACGCGGGCGACGGCCTGACGCTGCGGCACACCCGGATCCTCGCGGCCGTGCGCTGCGCGCCGCCCGCCAACAAGCCGACGACCGTCGAGCGGGACACCTGCCGGCCCTGGCTGGACCGGGAGCTGGCCCTGCTCTGGTCCACCCTGCGCACCGTGGTCGTTCTCGGCGGCTACGGCTGGAGCGTGCTCTGGTCGGCCCTGCGGGACCTCGACGTGACGCTTCCGTCGCCACGCCCGCCCTTTGCGCACGGCCGCGAGGTGCGGCTCGACCGACCCGACGGGCCGCCGGTCACGGTGCTCGGCTGTTACCACGTGAGCCAGCAGAACACGTTCACCGGACGCCTCACCGCACCGATGCTCGACGCGGTCTTCGGCCGGGCCCGCGAGCTGGCCGGCCTGACGTGACGGTCACCCGCAGCTTCCGCATCTGGGTCGCGTCGGTCGTCACCGTCGCCGGGCTCGCGATGCTGCTGTTCGCCAGCCGATCAGGTCAGACCCGCGACATCGCCGCGCACAGCACGCCGTACCACCCGGTGGCGCCGGTGTTCAAGCAACCCACCGCGGCCCAGTCGCCGCCCCCGACGGGCCGGCCCAAGGGCCTGCCCCACACGGGCACCGCACCGAGCTGGCTCGGCGATCTCGCTCTTGCCCTGGGCATCGCCGCCGCAGTCCTGTTGGTCGGTGCCATCACCTTCTACGTCGTGCGGGCCGTGCGCGCGCTGGACCGGGGCAAGGATCGCACCGGTCCGCCCCCCTCGGACCTCGAGTTCGCCCCACCCGGGGTCGCCACTGCGCTCGCCGACGCCGTGGACGACGTGCTGGCCCAGATCGAGCGGGGTCAACCGCGGGACGCGATCGTCGCGTGCTGGATGCGTTGGGAGGACGTCGCCGCCGAGGCCGGGGTGGCCCGGCGTCCGGCTGAGACCGCCGCCGACTTCACCGAACGGGTCCTCTCGACCTACCAGGTGTCCAATCCGACCCTGGTCCGGCTGGCCGACCTCTACCGCGAGGCGCGCTTTTCCGCGCACCGGATGGACGACACCGCGCGCGGTGAGGCTCGCTCGGCGCTGGAGCAGGTGCGCACCGAGCTGCTCGCCGGCCGCCGCAACGCCGAAGGCACGGACACCGACGGGACCGAGGAGCCGGCGGGCTCGACCGTCGGCGGCGACGGCCACGGGAGCCGGTCATGAAGCGGCTGACCCGGCGGCGGTCCTCGCCCTGGACCATCGCGCTGACGGTGCTGCTCATCGGGGTGGGTGCCGGTCTCGCCGGCTGGTTGATCCTGTCCGCCGGCTCGTTGCGGGCCCGCCCGGCCTACTGCATCGGGGTGGCGCTCGCCGTCGTCGCTGCCGGTGCGCTGGTGCGAGCCTGCCTCGACCCGGCCGATCCCGCGGCGCGGCTGCCGTCCGAGCCGGCCGATTCGCCTGACCCCTACGCCGACCTGTACTTCCTGGAGTACCGCCTGTCCTGGGGTAGCGTCGAACGCCAGCGCTTCGAGCAGCGGGTCCGTCCGCTGCTCGTGCGGCTGGTCGACGAGCGCCTCCGCCAGCGACACGGCATCGACCCCGCCCGTGACCCCGACCGCGCCCGCAAAATCGTAGGAGAGCAGCTGTGGCAGCTGAGGACCGGAACACCGACGCCTGGCGAGAGGCCGCCGACCCCGCGGGAGGTGGCCGCGACCGTGGAACATATCGAGGCGATCTGACCGACCGGGCCGACGACGACCTGATGCCGCTCGAGGAGGTCTGGGCCTCCTGCGACCGGGTGCTCGACGAGGTCGGTCGCGCGGTCGTCGGCCGCCGGGACGCCTTGTCGCTCGTCTTCGCGAGCATCCTCGCCGGCGGACACATCCTGCTCGAGGACTACCCGGGCCTCGCCAAGACGCTCGCCGCGCGGTCATTCGCGCAGGCGCTCGGCCTGGACTTCCGGCGGGTGCAGTTCACCCCCGACCTGTTGCCGTCGGACGTCACCGGCTCGTTCATCTACGACCAGAAGGAGGGCGAGTTCGTTTTCCGGGCGGGGCCGGTGTTCGCCGGCCTGCTGCTCGCCGACGAGATCAACCGCACGCCGCCGAAGACGCAGGCCGCCCTGCTCGAGGCGATGCAGGAGAGCCAGGCGACCATCGAGGGCCGGACGTTCGCGCTGCCGGTGCCCTTCCACGTCATCGCCACCGCCAACCCGATCGAGTACGAGGGCACCTATCCGCTGCCCGAGGCGCAGCTCGACCGGTTCCTCATGCGCATCTCGTTCGGCTATCCCGACCGCGACGAGGAATGGACCGTGCTGCAGCGCCGGATGCAGCGTCGCCGGGAGGCGATCACGCTCGACCCGGTCACCGACGCGGTCGGCGTACGCGCCATGCAGCGGGCCGTCGAGGCGGTCACCGTCGAGGAGTCGGTCGGCCGCTACTGCGTCGAGCTGGCGTCATCGACACGAACCCGCCCGCAGGTCCTGGTGGGTTCCTCGCCCCGAGGTGCGCTCGCCCTCCTGCTCGTCGCCCGGGCCTACGCCGTGCTGAGCCACCGTGACTACGTCACCCCGGAGGACGTCAAGGCGGTCGCCGTACCGGCACTCGCCCACCGGCTCACCCTCCGGCCCGAGATGTGGATGCGCCGGGTCGCCCCCGAGGACGTCGTGCGGTCGGTGCTGGACGAGGTTCCGGCGCCGGCGACCGGCGGTCACGCGTCCGCGTCGCGGCCGGACGACCACCTCGCCGGGCAGGTATCGCGCTGACCGCCCCGTCCGACTCAACCGCCTGGCGGCCGACCGCGGCGCTCGCCCGGGCGATCGGCGTCGCCGCCGCCCTGCTGGTCACCGCGGTCTTGCTCCGCCGCAGCGATCTGGTGGTGCTGGCCGCACCGCTGGTCGTCGGCACCGTGCTCGGCCTGCTGCGCCGCCCGACCGGCCGGCCCGAGGTCGACCTGACCGCGAGCGCCGACAGCCTGCTCGAGGGGCAGGCCACCTCCGCGTCGGTCACGCTGGCCTCGGCCGACACCCTCGACGTCGTCGCCGTGGACCTGCGGGTGGGCCGCGGGTTCGTCGGCCTGTCCGGCCGGCCCGAACGGTGCGTCAGCGTGCAGCCCGGGGAGCGCCGCGACGTCACACTCGACCTCCGCTCGATCCGGTGGGGCCGCCACCAGGTCGGCCCGGCGATCGTCCAGGCGGTCGGCGCGCACGGGCTGCTCCGCCAGGGGCCGTCGGTCTCCGGGGTGGTGACGGCGACGACGTTGCCGCTGCGGGAGGGCTTCGAGGCGACCGACACGGTCCCGCACGCTCAGGGTGTGGTCGGCCTGCACCGCTCGCGTCGGCCCGGTGAGGGCACCGAGCTCACCGGCGTGCGGGCCTTCAGCGTCGGCGATCGGCTGCACCGTATCCACTGGCCGGTGTCGCTGCGTACGGGCGAACTGCACGTCACTGCGACGCTGTCGGACCGCGACACCGACGTCACCCTCGTGCTCGACACCCGCTACGACATTGGATTCAGCGACGGCATCGACGGAGCGGCGAGCAGCCTCGACGTCACCGTGCGCGCTGCCGCGTCGGTGGCCGAGCACTACCTGCGCCATGGCGACCGCGTCGGGCTGATCGACCTCGGTCAGGCCATCCGGCAGGTGCGCCCCGGCGGGGGACGGGCCCACCTCGTCCGCCTCCTCGACGTCCTCCTCGACGCCCAACCTGCTCGGGGCAGCGGCCTCACGGCCAACGTGGCGTTGAGCGAGGTGGCACCGGGCTCGCTGGTCCTGCTGCTGAGCCCGCTCGTCGGGGAGAACTCGCTCGCCCGGGCCGCGGCGCTGGGCCGGGCCGGGCACGCGGTGCTGGTCGTCGACACGCTGCCGGCCGACGCCCGGCCGCCGCGGCGCAGCGAATGGACCCAGCTGGCCTGGCGGGTCTGGTTGCTCGAACGCGAGGTCGACGTCGCGCGGCTCGCCGAGCTCGGGGTGCCGGTCGTGCCCTGGCGCGGGGCCGGCAGCCTCGACCTGGTGCTGCAGGACATCAGCCGGGCCGCCGCCGCACCGAAGGCGCTGCGATGAGCGCGATCGACACCGGTGTCGCCGCGGTCGTCGGCGCGGCCCGCACACTCCGCGCGACGTCGCCCATCCAGTTCGCGCTGCGGGCCGGCGTACTCGTCACCGGCGCGATCGCGGCGCTGCTGCCGCAGCAGCAGTTCGTCGGAGGGCTCGCGGTTCTGATCGTCGTCGCTCTCCTCGGCGCGCTGATGGCGGCCGTGGCGCCGGAGACCCCGGGCGCCGCCATCACCTTCGTCATGGTCGCCGTGCTGTGGCTCGTCGCCTACGGCCTGCACGGCGCACCGTCCATCCTCTTGACCACGGGGCTCGCCGCCGACCTCTACGTCTTCCACACCCTGACCACGCTGTGCGCGGCGATGCCGGCGACGGCGCGCATCGACCCCGAGGTGCTCATCCGGTGGTCCCGGCACGCATTGGTCACCCTCGCGGTGAGCGGCGTGGTCGCCGCGGTTGCCTTCGTCCTGCCCCGGCTGACCGGATCGCTGCCGCTGGAACTCGCCGGCCTGCTCGCGGTGGTCGCACTGACGGCCGTCCCGGTGTGGCTCGCCCGGACCCGCCGGTAGGCTCAGCGGCGTGCAGCGTCCTACCGGTCGTCCGCCCCGCATCCTCATCGTCGGCGGCGGTTACGTCGGGATGTACACGGCCTTCCGGCTCCAGCACAAGCTGCACCGGGGCGAGGCGGCCGTCACCGTCGTCGACCCGCAGCCCAACATGACCTACCAGCCGTTCTTGCCCGAGGCCGCGGCCGGGTCGATCGAACCCCGACACGTCGTCGTACCGCTGCGCCGGGTGCTCAACAAGACCGAGGTGCTCACCGGCCGGGTGACGACCGTCGACCACGCCCGCCGGGTGGCCGTCGTCGAGCCGCTGGAGGGCGAGTCGGTCGAGGTGGCCTACGACGTGCTGGTGATGGCGGCCGGCTCGGTGGCCCGCACCCTGCCGATCCCCGGCCTGGCCGAGATCGGCATCGGATTCAGCACGATCGGGGAGGCGATCTTCCTCCGCAACCACGTGCTGTCCCGGCTCGACCTGGCCTACACGACCGGGGATCCGGCGCGGCAACGGCGGGCACTTACCTTCGTCTTCGTCGGCGGGGGCTACGCCGGCGTCGAGGCGTTCGCCGAGCTCGAGGACATGGCCCACGCCGCCCTCCGCTTCTACCCGACTCTGACGCAGCGCGACCTGCGGTGGGTGCTCGTCGAGGCGGCCGGCCGCATCCTGCCCGAGGTGAGCGTGTCGATGTCGGCGTACACCGTCCAGCGACTGGTCGAGCGGGGGATGGACATCCGGCTGAACACCCGGGTCGAGTCGATGGTCGACGGTCGCGTGACCCTCTCCGACGGGGACTCCTTCGACGCGGAGACCGTCGTCTGGACCGCCGGTGTGCGGGCCAACTCTCTGGCCGCCCGGTCCGGGCTCCCGGTCGACGAGAAGGGCCGGCTGCCCTGCACGGCGCACCTGCGGGTCGCCGGGCTCGAGGGGGTATGGAGCGCGGGCGACAGCGCCGCCGTACCTGACCTGTCCAAGAAGGACGACCCGGACGCCCTGTGCGGCCCGAGCGCGCAGCACGCGGTGCGCCAGGCCAAGCGGCTCGCCGACAACCTGGTGATCACGCTGCGCGGCGGCGCCCCGAAGCCCTACATGCACGCCTACGCCGGGTCGGTCGCGTCGCTCGGCCTGCACAAGGGCGTCGCCGAGGTCTACGGCGTCAAGCTCCGCGGGTTCCTCGCGTGGTTCATGCACCGCACCTACCACATCTCCCGGGTGCCGACCTTCAACCGCAAGGTCCGGGTGGTGGCCGACTGGACGCTCGCGCTGTTCTTCCCGCGCGAGGTGGTTTCCCTCGGCCAGATCCAGAACCCGCGCCGCGCGTTCGAGTCGGCGGCCGCCGGCGACTGAACCGCCTGCGCATGACGATGCCCGCGGCTGGTTAGGGTGGTGCGGGATGACCCGGAATCCGATTAACCTCCTGTCGCCCCCGTAGCCCAATCGGCAGAGGCAGGCCCCTTAAAAGGGCCGCAGGTGTCGGTTCGAACCCGACCGGGGGCACGCCGCGCCGGCTCGGCACCACGGTGAGCCGGCGCAGCCAGCCCGGGCCCGCTAGCGCTCCAGGTTTTCGCTCAGATGGCAGCCGAGGCAGAGCAGGGTCTGCGGAACGGCGCGCAGCCGAGCCAAGGGGATCTCCCGGCCGCAGTCGAGGCAGCTTCCATAGCGGCCGGTCGTCATCCGCCGCAGCGCGATGTCGATGTCGGACAGCGACCGGAGGGCCGCGGTCGAGAGGATCTCGACGATCTCCTCGGAGGCACCACCGCCCTGCCCCGCGTGCAGGAGGTCGAGGTCATCGCCGCCGGGCCGGTCGACCCGACCGCCGAGGGCGGCGAGTTGATCCAGCCGGAAGCGGCGCTGACGCTCGAGTTCGGTGCGCAACGACGGCAGGCAGGCGACGAGGTCGAGCCGTGGTGTGTCCGGTGTCGGTGTGAGGGTGCTGGCCATACAAACTCCAGGGTGAGGAGCGAGAAGGGGTCGCAGACGCCCTGAGCACTTCCTCGTGGGAGGGCAAGTGCCCTAGGCGGCGACCGCCGGTGGCCCGCGGGTCGTCGGCAGCCACACCGTGAGCAGCCGACGCGGGCTTCTCGACGGCGTCAGACCGCCGGCGAGAAGGACGAGCAGCACGGCGACCCCGCTGGTCGCGGCGAGCGCGCCGAGGAGTGGGCCGCCGTGGACGACCGCGGGACGCTGCGCGCCCGGACGGTGGTGCAGGACGCCCCAACCCTCGTGGTGCGCGCCGGCCGGGTGGGTCGCGACGGCCGCCGGGCCGAACAGGCCAAGGGAGCCGGAGTCCGGCATCGACCCGGCCGAACCGGCGAGCCAGAGCAGCGCGGCGGCGACGATCGCGCCCAGCAGCCCGCTCGCCAGGTGTCGCGTGCTGCGGATGCGCGCCATAGTGTCGTCAGGATAGCCGCAATCTGCGTCTCCGGCCGGTTCGGGTTTTCAGCGGATCCCCGTACGTGTGGCCGCTTTGGGCCATCGGGACCGCGCGGAACTACGGCGATCGGATGCGCGTTACGGTGTCGTACGCGGTGCAAGGCGCGCCGCGTCTGTCCGTGGGTGCCGGCGGGTGGCCGGGGGCCCGGAAGGAGCGGATGTGAGCAGTAATCCGGTATTCGGCCGCGACGGCCGGAACTTCTCGTCTGCGGCTGGGCGCTACGCCACGTTCAACAAGCCGACACCGGATGCCGCCGAGCTTCAGAACATGTACGACCAGCCGGCGTACGCTCCCACGCGCTACATGAGCCTGGACGACGTCGTCGTCCGCACCGGCGCCACGCTCGGCACGGTCATCCTTTTCGGCGCCGTGTCGTGGGTCTTCAACCTCAACGCATTGGCCCTGCCGGCCGCCCTGGCCGGCTTCGTGCTCGCGATGGTCGTCGCCTTCTCCCGCCGCGCCAACCCCGCCCTGGTACTCGGCTACGCCGCCCTCGAGGGAATCTTCCTCGGGGCGATCAGCCACGTCTTCAACAACCTCTACCCGGGCGTCGCGATCCAAGCGGTCGTCGGCACCGCGGCGGTGTTCGGCGGCATGCTCGTCGTCTACAAGACCGGCGCCATCCGGGTCACCCCGAAGTTCAACCGCTGGCTCGTCGGCGCGCTGTTCGGGGTCGTCGCACTGATGCTGGTCAACGTCATCGGCAGCCTCATCGTCGGGCACGACGCTCTCGGCATCCGGGGCGGAAACCCGGCGCTGTCGATCGGGTTCAGCGTGCTGTGCATCGGGATCGCGGCCTTCTGCTTCCTCTCCGATTTCGACATGGTCGACCAGGCGATCCGCCGCGGTGCGCCGGAGAACTTCGCCTGGTACGCCGCGTTCGGCCTCACCGTGACACTGGTCTGGCTCTACCTCGAGATCCTGCGGCTGCTCGGTTTCGTCCGCCAGTAACGATCGGATCGGTACGCCGCTGAACGCCGTGGACCCGGCCGGGGCCGCCGATCCCGCCGGTCACCTGACGACGGTCGCCGAGCCGGTCTTGGCCAAGATCGCCGCCTGGACCGGCCGGAGCTGGAGCCACCGGGTCGGCTGGCACCGCACCCGCGCCCAGGTGGTGCGCGCCGCGGTGCAGCAACTGGCCGACCTCGCCGCCGCCGCGGAACGACGACCGCGGGCCGCCGTACCCCGCATCGACGCCGACACGCTGCCCGGTGCGGGCCTGGCCGACCAGCTGGCGGTGATGGTGCACGACGTCGTACAAACCGGTGACCCGACGGCCTGCCGGCGCGCTGCCGACCTGATCGACCGGCTCGGCGCGGACCTGCACCTCACCCGGGTGTGAGCCGCCCGCTTCGGTCCGGCCGCGGAGCCCCGTAGGATCCCGCCGTGGCCGACCGGATCTTCGTCTACGGCGTGACGGGGTCGGGCAAGACCACCATGGCTGCGCGCATCGCCGAGCGCACCGGGTTGCCATGGCATTCCGTGGACGACCTCACCTGGGAGCCGGGCTGGATCGAGGTTCCCCCGGAGGAGCAGCGGCGGCGGGTCGCGGCGATCTGCGCCGGCGAGCAGTGGATTCTCGACACCGCCTACGGCAAATGGCTCGATGTCCCGTTGGCCCGGGTCGAGGTGATCGTGGCCCTGGACTACGCGCGCTGGCGGTCATTGAGTCGGTTGGTACGCCGGACGCTGCTGCGCGCCCTCGACCATCGCGCGGTCTGCAACGGCAACCACGAAACGTTCCGGCAGGCGTTCTCCCGCGACTCGATCGTCGTCTGGCATTTCCGGTCCTTCGCCCGCAAACGCGACCGTATTCGCGCGTGGGCAGCAGACCCGGCCGGTCCGGACGTCATCCGGCTCACCTCACTCCGGTCGACCCGACGCTGGCTGGAAACGCTGCGCCCCGGCGGACCGGACGTTGCCGATCGGCGCAGCTAGGCCGGCGGAGGGGAGAGCGTCGCGCCGAGTTGCGTCGCGATGCCGAGCCAATCGTTGACCAGCCAGAAGTCCGTGACGCGACCGCGACGATCGACAGCGAGCGCAATGACGCCCCGGACGTCGATCGCGCGCCCAGTGGGTTTGATGCCGCGCCACTCGCCCTGGTGGGTGCCCGTGATGTGGCCCCAGACGACTGCCTTATCTGCGTCGGCAACGGTCCACTCGGCGTCGACGTGCACATCGGGAAACGCCGCCAACATCCGGCGGTGGGACTCGCGAAAGCGCGCGTTGTCCGGCGCCAAGGAAGCGATCGCGTCCAGGTCATGGGCGTTCAGCTGGCGCAGCAATGCGTTGAGCGCCTCCTGCGGACCGGTCAATGCACCTCCGCGTCTGTGCGTCTAGTTGAGCCGCTCAAGCACCATCGCCATGCCCTGACCGCCGCCGACGCACATCGTCTCCAGGCCGAGGGTCGCGTCGCGGAACTGCAGGCCGTTGATCAGCGTGCCGGTGATGCGGGCGCCGGTCATCCCGAACGGGTGTCCGACCGCGATGGCGCCGCCGTGCACGTTGAGCCGGTCGATGTCCACGCCGATTTCCCGGTAGGACGGGATCACCTGGGCCGCGAACGCCTCGTTGATCTCCACCAGGTCGATGTCGTCGATGGTCATCCCGGCCCGCTCGAGCGCCTGCTGGGAGGCCTCGACCGGGCCCAGACCCATGATTTCGGGGGAGAGCGCCGTCACCCCGGTCGAGACGATGCGGGCCAACGGAGTGAGGCCGAGGTCACGGGCCTTGGTGTCGGACATGATCACGACGGCCGCGGCGCCGTCGTTGAGCGGGCAGCAGTTGCCGGCGGTGATCCGTCCATCAGGCCGGAAGACCGGCTTCAGGCCGGCGACGCCCTCCATCGTCACCCCGGCGCGCGGGCCGTCGTCGACGGAGACCACGTTGCCCGAGGGCGTGGTGACCGGGGTGATCTCGCGGGCCCAGAAGCCGTCCGCGATCGCCTTCTCGGCGTTGTTCTGGGACCGGACCCCGAACTCGTCCATCTCCTCGCGGGTGATCCCCTTGAGCTGGGCGAGGTTTTCCGCGGTCTGGCCCATCGCCAGATAGATGTCCGGTACGGCGCCGTCCTCGCGCGGGTCGTGCCAGGTCGGCGCGCCGCCCTGCATCCGCTCCACGTTGCGGACCTCGCCGTCGGCGAAGACCGGGTTGTGGGTGTCCGGCCAGGCGTCACTGTTGCCCTTCGCGAAGCGCGAGACGCACTCCACACCGGCGGAGACGAAGACATCGCCCTCGCCCGCCTTGATGGCGTGGAACGCCATCCGGGTGGTCTGCAGCGACGACGAGCAGTAGCGGGTGACCGTGGTGCCCGGCAGCTTGTCGTACCCGAGGAGGACGGCGACCACCCGGGCGAGGTTGAACCCCTGCTCCCCGCCGGGCAGGCCACAGCCGACCATCAGGTCGTCGATGTCCTCCGGCCGCAGAGCCGGAATCTTGTCCAGGACGGTCCGCACGATGGTGGCGGTCAGGTCGTCCGGCCGCAGCTCGACGAGCGAACCCTTCCCGGCTCGCCCGATCGGCGAGCGGGCGGTGGCGACGATGACTGCCTCGGCCATAGGTGTTCTCCGTCCCTAGATCGCGGGGTCGCTCCGGCGGGTGCCGCTACCGGCACCGTCTCACATCGGCCGGGCGAGGCGCAGGTGCCCGGCGGGTCACAGGGTCGCCGGCGCGCTGGTCGCGTCGGCGACAGCCGGCAGCAGCGCCTCCGCCCACAGCCGGTAGCCGTCGGCGGAGGGGTGGAAGCCGTCCTCGCTGAACGTGCCCCGGTCGGCCCGGAAGATGGCGCCGGTGGCCGCGCCGATGTCGACGCAGACACCGCCGGCGGCGGTGGTGGCCGCCCGCTGCACCTGGGCCACCTGGTGCGCCCGCCAGCCGATCACCCCGCGTAGCGGCTGCGACCAGGCCGGCGCCGATCCGAGGTCCGGGCAGGTGCCGACGACCACCGGAACGTGCGCGGCGCGCATCCGGCCGACCGCGTCGCGCAGGTGATGGCTGACCGTTTCGAGCCGCGTCCCGTGCGTCGCGTCGTTGGCCCCGACGAGGACGACGGCGACGTCGGGCTGGCCGAGCAGCGCCCGCGACACCTGGGGCCCGAGGTCGGAGACCCGCGAGCCGGCGACCGCGGACGCGGAGAGGTGGATGCAGCGCCCGTCGCGGGCGAGGCGTACGGCGAGCTGACGACCGACGGTGTGCTGCGCCCGGGACACCCCGACACCGGCCGCCGTGGAGTCACCGAGCATCGCCAGCCGCAGGGTCGGGCGACTGGGGTCGCCGATCAGTCCGTCCTGCGCGGGCGCCGTA
Source organism: Mycobacteriales bacterium (assembly GCA_036497565.1). Taxonomy (NCBI): domain Bacteria; kingdom Bacillati; phylum Actinomycetota; class Actinomycetes; order Mycobacteriales; species Mycobacteriales bacterium. Next base: position 4,256 of record DASXJE010000222.1, on the reverse strand, counting down.
TCGGGGGACAGGAACCCCCGCCGGATCGTCAACGCTGCTTCGACGACGAGCAGGCCCACGCCAGCCAACGCCGCCGAGGTGAGCCCGGTGGCTGACAGCACCGCCAGGCGGCTGACGTCCACTCTCAGAGGTTACGTCCAACGCGAGGAGGTTGCCCATCGGTCGGCGTAGCGAGTCCTGATGCGGGCGTCTCCTCGTCGGGCAGCTCTTCGGAGTGGCGGACCGGAACCGGCTGCCGGGCCCGTCGGCGCAGGAACGCCCACCGGCCCCGCGGGCCGCGCTCGTGGCCGTCGACCTGGACGCCGGCGACCTCGGTGCCGGCATGGCCGGCTGCCCGGGCCGCCGCCTTGGCGACCGGCCGGACGCCCTCGCCGAAGAACGGCCGCGGCGGGCGGTCCATCTCCTCGGGCCACACGCCCAGCGCCGCGCAGACCGACGGCAGCATCACCGCGGCCGCGGCCGCGTATCCCGCGGCGGACGGGTGGAACCGGTCGGCGGAGAACATCTCGTGCGGTCGGTCGGCGAATTCCCTGCCGAGTACGTCGCTCAGCGACACCGTGCGGCCGCCCGCCTCGACGGTCGCGATCGTCTGCGCGGCGGCCAGGTTGCGTGACCAGGCCCGCGCGATCCAGCGCAGCGGCTGGGCGATCGGCTCGATGGTCCCGAGGTCAGGGCAGGTCGCGACGACGACCTCGGCGCCCCCTTCGCGCAGCCCGTGGACCGCCTCGGCCAGCGAACGCACGGCCTGCGCCGGCCGGACCCGGTGGGTCACGTCGTTGGCGCCGATCATGATCAGCGCGGCCTGGGGTTTCTCGGCGAGCGCCGCGGTCACCTGGGTGCGCAGTTGGGAGGACTGCGCGCCGACCACGGCCACGTTGATCAGCCGCACCCGACGCTCGGCCACCTCGGAGAGTCCGGCGGCGACGAGCACCGCCGGAGTCTCGATGCTCTGCTCCACCCCGAGTCCGGCAGCGCTCGAGTCGCCGAGGACGGCGAGCACGATCGGCTCGCCCGGCCCCTCGCCCCACCAGTCGTCGGCGACCGGAGCTTCGCCTTCTGGCGGTCCCACCCACCGGTGGGCCAGCTTGATCTCCCCGAATATGACTCCTGCCAGTGCGGCACTCGCCAGGCCTAGACCCCCACCGCCGTAGATCGCGGTCGTCGCGATCCGGCGCGCCCTGCTCGCCCTGCTCAACAGGCCACCTCCCCAAGCACCACGGCTGTCAGCTCACTTCCGAGGCTAGCCTGTGCGCCATGCACTATTCCGAGTCGATCATCGATCTGGTCGGCGACACCCCTCTGGTCCGGCTCTCCCAGGTGACCGGCGGGGCGGCTCCGCTCGTGCTCGCCAAGGTCGAGTATTTCAACCCGGGTGGCTCGGTGAAGGACCGGATCGCGACGCTGATGGTCGAGGACGCGGAAGCCTCGGGTGAGCTGCAGCCCGGCGGGACGATCGTCGAGCCGACCAGCGGGAACACCGGTGTCGGCCTCGCCATGGTCGCCCAGCGCAAGGGCTACCGCTGCGTCTTCGTCTGCCCGGACAAGGTGTCCATCGACAAGATCAGGATGCTGCGGGCGTACGGCGCCGAGGTGGTCGTGTGCCCGACGGCGGTCCCGCCCGAGCACCCCGAGTCCTACTACAGCGTCTCCGACCGGCTCGCCCGCGAGCGGCCAGGTGGTTGGAAGCCCAACCAGTACGCCAACCGCAACAACCCTGAGGCGCACTACCGCGGCACCGGCCCGGAGATCTGGGCCCAGACCGAGGGCCAAATCACCCATTTCGTCGCCGGAATCGGCACCGGGGGCACCATCACCGGTACCGGCCGCTACCTGAAGGAAAAGTCTGGGGGCCGGGTGCAGGTGATCGGCGCCGATCCCGAGGGGTCGGTCTACTCCGGCGGGACGGGCCGTCCCTACCTCGTCGAAGGCGTCGGCGAAGACTTCTGGCCGGCGACGTACGACCCCAGCATCTGCGACGAGGTCATTCCGGTCAGCGACAAGGTGTCGTTCACGATGACGCGGCGGCTCGCCCGAGAGGAGGGCCTGCTCGTCGGCGGCTCCTGCGGGATGGCCGCCGCCGCCGCGGTGCAGGTCGCCCAGCGCGGCGCGGCCGGTGACGTCGTCGTGGTCCTGTTGCCGGACTCCGGACGCGGCTACCTGTCGAAGATCTTCGACGACGACTGGATGGCCGACTACGGCTTCCTGACGTCGGACACGGAAACCCTGCACGTGCGCGATGTGCTGGCGCGTAAGGGTGTTCGCATGCCGGAGTTGGTGCATGTGCACCCCACCGAGACGGTGCGCGAGGCGATCGACATCATGCGCGAATACGGCGTCTCGCAGATGCCGGTGGTCAAGGAGGAGCCACCGGTGATGACCGCAGAGGTCGTGGGATCGGTGGTCGAACGCGACCTGCTCGACGCGCTGTTCGCGGGTACGGCGCACCTCGCCGACCCGCTCGAGCGGCACACCTCGCCCCCGCTGCCGATGATCGGCGGCGGAGAACCGGTCTCGGCGGCGGTGGCCGCGCTCAAGCAGGCCGATGCGGCGGTGGTGCTCGACGACGGCCGACCGCGGGGTGTGCTGACCAGGCAGGACCTACTGAGCTTCCTCGCGGAAGGCTGAGCCGCCGCACGGCCGCAATTGGGGGGTCGCACCTGACGCGCAATGCCCCTATAGTCGCGACTCGCCGCCGGGAAAGCGCAATCCCGGGGTCGCCTGGAAGGGGTAGCGGTCGATGAAAAGTAGCCGGATGATTGTCCGGACCGGTCTCGCGCTCGTCGTGGTTGGCGCCGCCGCGCTGACCTCGGCCTGCAGTTCGTCGAGCACGTCGGCGAACGGGAAGGCGACGATCACCTTCTCCTGGTGGGGAGATTCCTCTCGCGCCAAGGTGACCGAGGCCGCCGTGAAGGTCTTCGAGCAACGGCATCCCAACATCACCGTCAAGACCCAGTTCAGCCCGTTCGGCGCCTACGGTCAGAAACTCGCGACCGAGACCGCCGGCGGGAGCGCTCCGGACCTGATGACGATCGACCGGGGCTACCAGAACGAATACGCCCAGCGCGGCGTCTTCCTGGATCTCGCCAGCTACATCCCGAAGTCACTGAACCTCAGCGATTGGGATCAGAAGTTTGCCGCCAGCGGAAAGAGCGACGGCAAGCAGATCGCGGTGCCGATGGCGCAGAACAGCCAATCGCTGATCGTCGACGCGACACGGGTCAAGGCGCTCGGTGTGCCGATGCCGCGCAGCACCTGGACCTGGCCGGACCTGCAGCATTGGTCCGAGCAGATATCGCAGAAGTCCGGCGGGAAGTACCGCGGGTTCGCCGACATGGGCACGGAGTGGCCGGCCTTCGAGTCGTGGTTGACGCAACGCGGAAAGACCCTCTACGACGGGGGAAAGATCGGCTTCACGGCCAGCGATGTCGAACAGTTCTGGAACTTCACCTCGGGTCTGCGCAAGTCAAATGCGGCGACGTCCGCGCAGGTGACGGCAACCATCGACGGGATACCGTCCGACGAGCCGCTGCTCAAGCACGCGGCAGCGGCCGAGTGGGACTGGGACAGCCTCTTCGCCAGCTATGTCGCGGGGACCTCGGACAAGCTCAGCCTCGTGAACCTCCCGACGGTCGGCGGACAGACCGGGATGTATGCGAAGCCGGCCATGCTCCTTGCGGTGTCCTCGCAGACGAAGTACCCCGCCCAGTCCGTGGAGCTGCTCAACTTCCTCGTCAACGACCCGGCGGCGGCCAAGGCGCTCGGCACGAGCCGCGGGCTGTTCCCGAACCTAAAGGTCCGCCAACAACTAGCAGGCCATACGGCCGGCGCGACCAAGGCGGTCTACCAGTACGAGCAGGCGGTCCGCGGGCAGCTTCAGCCGACGCCGCCGGCGCCGCCGAAGGGCGATGACCAGCTGGGGACGTTGATGCAGCGGACCTATCAGCAGGTGGCGTTCGGGCAGCTCAGCGTCACTGCCGGTGCGAACCAGTTCATGTCGCAGGCCAAGCAGACCATCGGGCAGTGAGAGGACGCCAGTGAGCACGGACGTCGCGGCGCCGGATCGGCTTGCCCGGAGCCGGGTCCGCCGGCCGCCGGCCGGGTCGGGCCGTGCCGGCGGGCGGTCCGGCTACGTGTTCCTGACGCCGTGGTTCATCGGTCTGGCCGTATTCACCCTCGGACCGATGGCGTTCTCCCTCTACCTTTCTTTCACCGATTACAGCTTGTTGCAGGCGCCACACTGGGTCGGTTTGCAGAAC
>DASXJE010000221.1 GCA_036497565.1 Mycobacteriales bacterium | reverse complement strand
TCGCTATCTGTCGGAGGCGTTCCGCCGGGCCGGTTACGTCGAATTCGCCCGCCGCCTCGACTACTCCTGGCGGCCGGGCTGAGCCGCTGCTCCGGCACCCCACCAGGACGCGTTCCAGGTGAGCTCGGCCAGGGCTTTCTGTCCGCTGACATCAGGGTGGAAGAAGTCGAGTTTGCTGATCTGGTCGGCGGCGAAGGCGTAGTGGTAGGTCGCGTAACCGTCCCACCGGCATTGCGCGTACTGATCGCAAGCGTTGGACAGGATCTCGTTGAACGCCGCCTCCCGCGCAACGACCTGCTGGCGCTGCGACTCGGTGTCGGACGAAGCGAGCATCGACTGGCAGATGCCGGCTGTGGACCACACCGCCCGCGCGAGCCAATTGCCGTGCAGCACCGACCGCAGTTGGTAGAGGTTGGGGATGCTGCTCACGAAGATGTGCGCGGCCGGCAATGCTTTGTGCAACGTTGCGAGCGCCGTATTGACCTGACTGGCGAAGGTATCCGTCGACGTCATGGTCGCCGCGGACGACGTACACAGGTCATTGGCGCCGATCAGCAGGGTCACGTAGTCGGGCTTCTGCGCCACTGCCGCGGCGACCTCAGCCGCCAGATCGCTCGCCTTCGCGCCACTCACCGCGTCGTTGTATGCGTGGCCGGAGATGGCGGGATTCACGGCCTGGAGGCGTTCGTACTGGCTGTGGATACCGTCGATGGGATTGTCGCCGGTCGACCACGACTCGTGCGGATGGTCGCCGTACCAACAGCACACATCGGCGGCGCGGGTGATCGAGTCGCCGAGGGACGCCATGCTGCTGGGGAGTGGTGTCTGCGCACCGGCGGGGGAGGCGACCAGCAGCGAGAAGACCACGACCAGCGGAAGCACCAGGGCACGCGCAAGCCTGACCATGTGGACCCCTCACTACAGCTTCCGACACGCTGACCGCCCGTGCTTGAGGCCTCTCAACTACTGCGAGGAATGTAACCGCAGACGCGAGCTCAGAGAAGAGTCTCGGCGAGGACTGTGGATAGTTCGGCCGGGTGGCTCAGTGCGGACAGATGGCCGCCCGGCACGACCTGCACGTCGACGCCGAGTCGGTCGCGGGCGATACGCCGTTGCAGGTCGAGCGGGAAGAAGCGGTCGTCGCGGCTGGCGACGGCGCCGATCGGGATGTCGGGCCAACGTTCGAAGGTGCAGACATCGCCGAACGGTCCATCCGACTGCGGCGTTTCTCGCCCGTGCATTTCGGCCGCGATGTCGGGCGGGATGTCGTGCATGAAGTAGGTGTCCAGGTCGAACGCAGCCGGGTAGCCGTCGCGCTCGGCCGCCGCCGTACGCGCCGGCTCCGAGCCCACGTTGTCCCACCACCCGCCGGGCGTCTCCCCGGGAAGCGGAATCATCGCATTGAAGAACACGACCTGACGGGTTGGGACGCGCTGCCACACGAGCGGTGCGGTGAACGCCCCCAAAGAATGCGCAACGATCGCGACATCAGTGCGGCCGCCGATCGCTGCGAGGACGGACTCCGCGTAGTCAGGCAGGCCTTTGTCCGGGTCGTCGGCGGGCAGGTCGACCGCGAACGCGTCGAATCCGCGCGACCGCAGGTCGGCTTCCACGAGATGCCACAGCCAGGCCCGCCCTCCCGCGCCGGGGATCAATGCGACAGGGATCGCGCCACTCATTTCGCCTCCTGGTGATTCCGACACCTCGACCATGCCGCCACGGTGTCACGCCCCGCCATCGGACCGATACGGCATTGGACTCTCACCCGAAAGGGGTGACGTGTTCGCGCCGGCTACAGACCTAGCGTCTGTAGCGCGGCCGCGCGACCGGCCGTCGACTGCCGACCGGCGGGTGGTCCGCGGGGGGTGCACCCGCCGGCCGGCGCGGCCGTTCGAGCCGGGCTATCGGAGCACCCGGTAGGTCAGGTGAGTGGCCCCGGGTGTGTCGGCCGTCGCCAGGTGCTCGAGCTGGATCGGGCCGCCGAGATGGTCGAACAGGCGGGTGCCCGCGCCCAGCAGCACCGGCACGATGTGCAGCTGCAACTGCTCGAGCAGCCCGGACCGCAGCGACTGCTGGATGATGCTCGCACCGCCCATGACGTAGACCCGCTTGTCCCCGGCCGCCTCGGCAGCCTGCGTGAGCGCGGCGTCGATGCCGTCGGTGACGAACGTGAACGTCGTATCGCCCTTCACCACCTGGCCCTCCGGTCGATGGGTGACCACGAACACCGGCATCCGGTACAAGCCGTCCTCGCCCCACCCACCGGTGATCTCGTAGACCTTCCGGCTGGTCACCACGGCGCCGGAGACGGCGAAGAGTTCGTCGAGGTACGGCCGGCCCTCGTCGTGGGCGAACCACTCGTGCAGCACCTTGCCGCCCTCGCCCAGGCCCGGCTCCCGGTCGAGCCCCGGACCAGTCACGTAGCCGTCCGCTGACATGGATATGTAGGCCTCGATGAGTGCCATGCTCAGTTGTCCCTCTCTCGGGTACGTCGTCGGTAGTCACCCATGCGTCGAACGGCCCGGCACCGTTTCGACAGCGCAGCTGCAAAACCCGACCAGATCGGGATTGGCCCGCACCCGGACGGTCTTTCGCGCCAAGCTGTGAGGCAACCACCGTTCGGTCACGGGGGCAGGGAGCGGAATGTCACGATCTGGGACGCTCGACGTCGCCCGGGCGGCTTTCGCCCGCGGCGAGTGGTCGACGGCCCGCGACAGCTTCCTCGAGGCGGATCAGGACACCCGGCTCGACGTTGATGACCTCGATCGCTACGCCGTCGCGGCGTACCTGATCGGCGACGAGGAGCAGAGCATCGGCCTGCGGGCCCGGGTCTTCCAGCTGTCGGAGGAACGCGGCGACTACCC
>DASXJE010000220.1 GCA_036497565.1 Mycobacteriales bacterium | reverse complement strand
TCCGGCGCCGGCTCCCGCTCGGCCTCCGACGTCCGCTCGGCCTCCGGCGCGGCGGGCCACTCCAGCAGGTCGGTCTCGTGGGCCGGCACCGCGGGGTCGCGGGGCAGCCGGAACGTCTTGATCTCGGCGGGGCCGAAATCGGCCTCGACGGTCCGCCCGAGCAGCGGCAGGTCGATGCGCGCGTGCGCCGGCCGCCCTGAGCTCTCATAGGCCCGCACGATCACGTCGCCGTCGTCGTCCTCGCCGCCCTTGATGACCGTGACGACGACGGGGCCGTCGCCGTCGGCGGCGTACGACGCGCGCTGCGGAAGGTCACCGGAGTGGTAGGACTCGAGGAGGGTGAACGCGGGCTGGTTGAGCTCGGCGGCGAGCCGGGGCGTACCGGCCTCACGCCAGTCGCCGCCGTGCGGCACCAGTCGGTAGCGGAAATCCTGCCGGCCCTGGTCGAGGTAGTCGTAGGTCCCCTCCGGGTCGAGGGTGGCCGGCTCGTGCCACGCATAGGCCGGGCTGCGCAGCGCGGTCATGCCGATCTCGCCGCCGAGCACGCTGTGCCCGTACTTGCCGTCGTTGAGCACCGACAGCCCGGCGCGCGACCCGTCGGGGAGCGGGCCGCTGACGTCGACCCACGCCTGGGTCGGTTCCTCCGCGCCGTCGGTCGGCCGCTCCACCTGGCCGTAGGGCACTTCGTACGTCGCCGACTCGGCGGCGATCGCGGTCGGGAACCGCAGCTTGAGCACGCGCAGCCGTTCGTGCCAGTCGACGGTGACCCGAACGTCGACGTGCCTGGACCCGGCGCCGAGGGAGATTTCCTCTGTCAGGGTCGACGCACCGAAGTTGCTCTCGACGCGCAGCACCGAGCGGACCGGTCCGTCCTCGATCAGCCGCACCGATGTGCAACGGAACGACCCGATCACGTCGTCGAAAGCCTTGACCCGGTGCGACCAGGTGTCGGACGGGTCGTCGATGACGACCGCGTGCGGTCCCGGTTCGGCGGGGAGCAGGTCGGCGCCGGTCCCCTTGTCCTGCAGGCGGGACAGCCACCCGGTCCGCTGGTCGACCTCGACCAGGAGGTGGTCGTTCTCGAGTCGCGCCGGCGGCCGGCGTCCCGGCGCGGCGGCTGCGGCCGACGCGGCAGCTGCCTCCGCCGGATAGATGCGGTAGACCCGGTAGCCCAGCGGCGGGACGTCGGCGGGAAAGACGAGCCGGCGGCGACCCCCGGCCATGGTGGCGTGGGATCGGGTGCGCTGCAGCGATACGTCGACGCCGTCGTCGTCGACCATCCGCGCCTCCGCCGCGAAACCGGCGAACTCGAACTCGGCGTCGGTCTGCAGCCGCCACGGGTGCGGGTTGACGACGACGACCGGTGTCATCGCCGGCTCGGCCGCGATGTCGATGCGACGGCTGATCGACTGCACCGCACGGTTGAACACCAGGGCCGCGATCGAACTGGCATGCCCGAACTGGTCCCGGCTGTCTTCGTACGCCGGGGCGATCGCCGTACCCCCGAGGGTGTCGTGGAACTGGTTGAACAGCACCAGCTTCCACGCCTCGGTCAACTCCGCCCGCGGGTAGGGCAGGCCCGCGACGACGTCGGCCACCACGGCCCACTTCTCCGCCCGCTGCAGCAGGTTCTCCGCCCGCCTGTTCCACTGCTTCACGCCGGAATGCGCCGAATAGCAGCCGACCGCGTGATGCTGCAGTTCGCCGCCGTGCACCGGGATCTGCGCACCGGAGTCGGTGAGGGCGTCGAAGAAGCGCCGCGGTGAGCTGAGCGCGAGGTGCGGCAGCCCGTTGACCGAGTCGAGCCGCTGGATGCTGTCGAGGTTGGCCCGGGTCGGACCGCCGCCGTGGTTGCCGACGCCGTAGAAGACCATCAGGTCGGTGGCGTCCCGTGGCAGCAGCGCGAGTGACTTGTCGATGTGGTAACCGATGTCCTGGCCAGGACTGCAGTACTCGTTGGGGATCCGGTAGGCGAGTACTCGCGAACCGTCCGGCGACTCCCACCAGAAGTACTGCCCGGGCAGCGCCATCTCGTGCGGGCCCGGACGAAGGAACATGTAGGAGTCCATGCCGCTCTTGCGCAGGATCTGCGGCAGCGACGCGGCATGGCCGAACGGGTCGACGTTGCAGCCGACCGTGGCTGTGACGCCGAACCGGTCGGCGAGGTAACGCTGAGCGTAAAGCGCCTGCCGGACGAACGATTCGCCGCCCGGGATGTTGCAGTCCGGCTCGATCCACCAGCCGCCGACCATCTGCCAGCGCCCGTCGGCGATCCGCTTGCGGATCGACTCGAACAGCGCCTTGTCGGTCTCCTCGACCCATTCGAGGTAGAGGACGGAGTCGCAGGTGAAGACGAAGTCCGGGTACTCCTCCATGCGGTCGATCGCCGACTGGAACGTCGCCCGCACCTCCTGGTAGCCCTCCGGCCACTGCCAGAGCCACACCGGGTCGATGTGCGCGTTGCCGATCATGTGCAACGTCCGGTCCGGCCTGTTCGACGTCGTCATGTGCCGTCCTCCCCCGCCGCCCAGCCGTCGACCTGCTCGCTGAGCAGGTGCAACAGCAGTAGATGCATCTCCTGGACCCGTGCCGTGCTCGACGACGGCACGATGAGCGCGACGTCGGCGTGATCGGCGGCCGGCCCGCCGTCACCGCCGCCGAAGAGCACCGTCGCCGCACCCTGTTCGCGGGCAGCGGTGAGACCGCGTACGACGTTCGCCGACCGGCCGCTGGTGGTGAAGCCGATGACCATGTCCCCCGGGCCGGCGAAGGCCCGCACCTGACGGTCGAAGACGTCGTCGAAGCCGTAATCGTTGCCGATGCAGGTCAGCACCGACGCGTCGACGGTCAGGGCCAGCGCCGGAAGTGGGCGCCGGTCGCGCAGGTAACGCCCGACCAGTTCGGCCGCGAGGTGCTGCGCGTCGGCGGCGCTGCCGCCGTTGCCGAAGGTGAACAGCCGCCCGCCCGCGTCGTAGACGGCGATCAGCCGGTCCGCGACGTCGCGCAGTTGCGGGAGGAGCCCGCCGAGCTTCTCCAGCAACACCTGGTGCTCGGCGACCTGCGTCGCGGGGTCGGTGACCATGCGCCTCTCCCGCGCCCGGATCGATTGCTTGTGCTCGCCGAAATCTAGCAGGGCGGTAATCTGCACCGGATCGGACGCCGGGGCGAGGAGAGACCTTCGTGGACGTACTCGACAGTTTCGCTCTGACCGGGCGTACGGCGCTCGTGACCGGCGGCAACCGCGGGCTGGGCAAGGCGTTCACCGCCGGTCTGGCACAGGCCGGGGCCCGGGTCGCCTTCGCCTCCCGCGACGCCGACCTCAACGCCGCCGTCACCGCCGAACTGGCCGACGCCGGCCACACCGTCCATCCGATCGCGGCCGACGTCTCCGACGACGCCCACGTCGACCGGATGATCGCCGAGGCGACCGACCGGCTGGGCGGCCTCGACATCCTCGTCAACAACGCCGGGGTCGGCTACCACCACAAATCCTCGTTCGACGTCACCGACGAGCAGTGGTCGCACGTCTTCGACGTCAACCTGCGAGGGCTGTGGAAGTGCAGCGTGGCAGCAGGTCGCCACATGGCGGCACACGGCGGCGGATCGATCATCAACATCGGCTCGATCTCCGCAATCATCGTCAATCGGCCGCAATGGCAGGCGGACTACAACGCGTCGAAGGCGGCCGTGCACCAGCTCACGAAGTCCCTCGCCGCGGAATGGGCGCCGCTCGGGATCCGCGTCAACGCCGTGGCACCTGGCTACGTGAAGACCGAGATGGCGCCGGTCGACCGCCCGGAGTTCCGGCAGAACTGGATCGAGGACGCCCCGCAGCGGCGTTACGCGTCCCCCGAGGAGATCGCCCCCAGCGTGGTGTTCCTCGCCAGCGACGCGTCGTCGTTCATGACCGGGTCGGTGCTCGTCATCGACGGCGGCTACACGCTGTTCTAACCCAGGACGTCGCGCAGCGCACCCAGCAGCAGGGTGACGCGGTCGAGCCGGGCGTTGTTGCCCATCAGGCCGATCCGCCAGACCGTGGCGGCGAAGTCGCCGACCCCGGCGCCGATCTCGATGTCGTAGTCGTCCAGCAGCCGGCGGCGTACCTGCGCCGCGTCGACCCCGTCGGGCACCCGGACCGTCGTGAGCTCCGGCAGCCGGGACCCTTCCTGCGCGAAGAGCTCCAGGCCCATCTTGACCAGGCCGTCCTGCAGCGCCTCGCCGCACTCCTTGTGCCGGGCCTGTACGGCGGTCAGGCCCTCCTCGAGGATCCGGCCGAGCGCCGCGTGCAGCGACGCGACCATCGCGACCGGCGCGGTGTGGTGGTACTTGCGCCCGCCGCTGTCGCCGGCGACGTAGGCACCGATCATGCCCAGGTCGAGATACCACGACCGCGGGTCGACCACCCGACGCGACCAGGCCCGCTCACCCATCGAGAACGGCGCCAGCCCGGGCGCCACGCCCAGGCACTTCTGGGTGCCGGAATAGGCAAGGTCGACACCCCACGCGTCGAGGGCGACGTCGATCCCGGCGAGGGACGTCACGCAGTCGGCCAACACGAGGGCGTCGCCGCGGTCGTGCACCGCGGCGGCGAGGGCGGCCACGTCGTTGCGTACGCCGGTCGAGGTCTCGGCGTGCACCACTGCCACCAGCGCCGGCGCGGGATGCGCCGCCAGCACGGCCTCGACATCCACCGGGGTGCCCCACGGGAAGCGCACCGGCACGACCTCCGCGCCGCACCGCGACGCGACGTCGATCATCCGCTCGCCGAACTGACCGTTGGCCGCGACCACGACCACGTCACCGGGATGCACGGTGTTGACGAACGCGGCCTCCATCCCCGCGCTGCCGGTGCCCGACAGCGGGAGGGTGAGCGCGTTCGCCGTACCGAAGACGGTGCGCAGGCCGTCACACGTCTCGTCCAGGATGCCCAGGAACAGCGGGTCGAGATGCCCGAACAAGGGCGCGCCGAGCGCCGCCGTCGCCTCCGGATAGGGGTTGGACGGGCCTGGGCCCAGCAGCGTGCGTTCGACCATGCTCATGGTTCCTGACCCTAACCCGGCGGGCCGGCCGGCCCGAATCCGCCGTCAGAGCGAGGCGAAGACCGGCGGGTAGATCACCGTGCCGATCAATCCCGCCTTGTAGCCGGGCAACCGCCGCAGCTGGAAGTGGCCGTCCGGTCCCTGGAACGGGTCGATCACGCCCTGCGCGCCGGAGGCCAGAAATCCGAAACGGCCGTAATAGGCGGGATTGCCGAGGACGACGACCAGGCCCCGGTCGGTCCGCTCGGCGATCGCCAGGCCGGTCCGCACGAGCGCACTGCCGATCCCGGCGCGCTGATGGTCGGGATGGACGCCGAGCGGCGCCAGCGACAGCACCGGGCGGCCGGCGAGCAGGACGTCGCTGAAGAGGACGTGGCCGACGATCGTGCCGTCCTGCTCGGCGACCAGGGACAGCGACGGCAGCCACCCTTCGGTGGCCCGCAGGGAGTCGACCAGGTCCGCCTCGGCCGATCGCCCGAATGCGGCGGTATGCACGGTACGGACGTCGACGCGGTCACCGGGAATCTCTGGGCGGACGAACATGGGCACCGCGGCAGTCTGTCACGCCGCAATGGCCCCCGCAGCGCCCAGACGTCGGCAGTCGGCTCTACCGTCCGGGCGTCGCCGGACTACGCCGCCACGCCCATCCGTACACAAGCAGCGTCAAGCTGCCCGACCGTCGTGGTCATGCTCGCGGAGAGAGCATGCCGCCCTTCTGGTAGTCGGCCCAGGAGAGGTTCCAGTCGCCGTAGCCGTCCCAGACCGGGAGCACCTGTGAGGTGCCGGTGTGGGTCCAGGTGACCGGGTCACCGATCTGGGACCAGTTGTAGTACCACTCGGCGTCGGCGGGTGCCATGTTGGTGCAGCCGTGGGAGAGGTTCGCCTGCCCGAGCTCGCCGTTCCAGTAGGCGTCGTGCAGGAATTCGCCGTCGTAGCTGACGCGCACCGACCAGGGCACCTCGATGCTGTAGAACGGCTCGCCCGGTGAGCTGGTCATGAGCTCGGGATTGGACTTGGCCATGTCGACGGCGGTGCCGAGATAGGTCGGCGTCGAGGGGGCGCCGAGTGAGATGCTGAACGTACGGATGAGCTTGCCGCCGTCGTACACCCACATCTTGTCGACGCCGGGTTTCCCGTTGATCTGCACGATGTGGGCGGCACCTGTCTTGATGGTGAGCGCCGGGTTGTTGTCGAACACCAATCCGCGACCGGCCCACAGGCCCTTGATCGGCATCGTCACCTTGATGACCGCGTGGGCGGGCCAGTAGTGCTGCGGCCGGTAGTGGGCTTCCAGCGCCTGCGCCGCCTGAGACGAGTGTTCGAAGTACCAGGCGCCGTGCGCCGGTGCCCCGTTCACGGTGACCTTGACCACCTTGTCGAATACGGATGCGTCGGTGGGCTTCTGCGAGAAGTAGGCGATGATCGGCATCGCGATCCCGTAGGCCTGCCCGTCGGTCTCGAGGAAGGTCACGTGTACCGGCGTTCCCGACCCCCGTCGTGGCTTGGGCGGCGCCGGGCGGGTCGGGTGCGGTGAGGGTGTCGGGTGCACCGCCGCACCGAGTGCGTGTGCAGGACGGCCGGTGCTGCTCTGCGAGTGGGCCACGGCCGTGGAGCACCCCGCGAGCAGTAGCCCGGCGAAGACGGTCCCGACAACAGCCGACGATTTCCGTCTCATTCTCACCAGATCACGTTAGGTCGCCGCCGGTACGTCCCGCACGATAATGCGATTTACGACACCAACGGCTCAGTCCAAGAAGTGAACCCGCCGAATACCGCGAAATGGCAATGGACTGACCAAGATTTTAAGTGCCACACGTCTTCAATGGTCGCTCTCGCGCAGCCGGGGCGTCGGCGTCGGCTCTACCGTCCGGCGGTGGCAGGAGTACGCCGCCACGCCCAGCGCTGGACGAGCAGGGTCAAGGTGCCCGAGGCGACGATCCCGGTCAGGTTGATCAACAACTGCTTCGCCGACCCGCCGGCGAGGCCCGGATTGCCCAGCGCCAGAGCGACCGCGATGTTTCCGGCCGCGGGCACCGTGGTCACCGAGATCAGCACCCCGATCAGCGCACCGGACTTCGAGGAGGTCAACGAGATCATCCCTGCGATGGCGGCGAGAAACGCGACGATGAAGGAGAACCAGTCCGGCTGCGAGATGAAGTCGGTGAACGGCCGGTTCCGGTCGAGCATCTCCGGGTCGACCAGGCCCACCGCCCGGCCGAGGAGGGTCGCGAGGATCGTCACGGCGATCGCGACCGGGAAGCCGACCACCAGCGCCCGTACCGACCTCCGGAGCTGGTGCCACTGCCGCTGGACCAGCGCGACGCAGATCCCGGCCAGCGGGCCGAACTCCGGACCGACCACCATCGCCCCGACGATGAGGATCGGCTCGTCCAGCAGGACGCCGATGCCGGCGATCATGGTGGCGATGGTGAGGAAGGTCAAGAATGCCGCGGACAGCGCCGATTCCTCGTTGATGGTCGATTCGACCTGCTCCCAGACCACCGCGTCCTGGCCGTGACCTGGCGCCCGCTTCTCCGCCTGGTCGACCGCGGCCGAAAGGGTGGTGTCGATCTCCTCAAGCGTGATCGACCCGCGCTCCCGCAGACCGAGTTCGGACAGCCCGTCCAGCACGTCGTTCGCCGCCTCCCTCGCGACGTCTGCGCTGATCAGGTCGCCTGCGGGGTCGCGGGCCACGCCGCGCCACACGACGACATTGGTGGCGCCGACATCGGCATCGAGCAGGTCGAGGACGCGATCGGCCAGGTCCGCCGGGGTGATGACGCGCAGGTGCAGCACGGCGGAAGTGTCTCAGCCCGACCGCCCAAATCGGGTCAGCTACGCTCGGCGGGGTGCAACCCACTCGAGCGCTGACCGTCGACGGCTTCGACTACGAGGTCGACAGCTATTCGATCGTCGACGGCGCCTACAACGACGACTTCGCCATCGGCGGCGGGTCGGTGGTGCTGCGCGGACGGGTCGGCGACGTCGCGGCCACCGCCACCGTGTCGGCCGCCAACCTGCCGCAGGCGCTGGGTCACGCGCTCACCCTGCTGATGGGCGCGCAGCCGGCCGACGGGACCGCCCAGCTGCAGATCACCGGCTACGTCGACAGCGAGACCGGCACGCTCATGGAGGTCGACCGGCACGAGGTCCCTGCGCCCGCCGCGGAGTAGCTGACCTAGCTGGACTTGTCCGGCGGGCGGGCGTCGATTCCCGCTTCCTTGCGCTGCTCGGGCGTGATCGGTGTCGGTGCGCCCGTCAACGGGTCGTAGCCGCCGCCGGACTTCGGGAAGGCGATGACGTCGCGCAGCGACGTTCCGCCGGCGAGCAGCATCGCGACCCGGTCCCAGCCGAACGCGATCCCGCCGTGCGGCGGCGGGCCGTACTTGAACGCCTCGAGCAGGAAGCCGAACTTTTCCTGCGCCTGCTCCGGGGTGATGCCCATGATCGAGAAGACCCGTTGCTGGACGTCGGCGCGGTGGATACGGATGGAACCGCCGCCGATCTCGTTGCCGTTGCAGACGATGTCGTAGGCGTAGGCCAGGGCCTCGCCCGGTGCCTCCTCGAACCGGTCGATCCAGTCGGCGGTCGGCGACGTGAACGCGTGATGCACCGCCGTCCAGCGCCCGGAGCCGACCGCGACGTCGGTGGTCTTCTCGGCCAGCTCGAACAGCGGGGCGTCCTTCACCCACACGAACGACCATTGGCTCTCGTCGATCAGCCCGCCGCGCCGGCCGATCTCCAGCCGGGCCGCGCCGAGCAAGGCGCGCGCGTCGGACGGGTCGCCGGCGGCGAAGAAGATCGCGTCGCCGGCCTCCGCGCCGACGGCTTCGGCGAGCCCGTCCCGTTCGTGGTCGGCGAGGTTCTTGGCGACCGGGCCGCCCAGCGTCCCGTCGTCGCCGACGAGGACGTAGGCCAGGCCCGGCGCTCCGTGCTGCTTGGCGAAGTCCTGCCACGCGTCGAGCTGCTTGCGGGGCTGGGCAGCGCCGCCGGGCTGAATCACGGCTCCGACGTACGGCGCCTGGAACACCCGGAAGGGCGTCTCGCTGAAGTACTTCGTCAGGTCGGTGAGCTCGAGGTCGAAGCGCAGGTCCGGCTTGTCGGTGCCGTATCGGGCCATCGACTCGGCGTAGGTGATCCGCGCGATGGGCAGCGGGATCTCGTAGTCGGCCACCTCCGACCACAGCGCGGCGACGATCGACTCCCCCACGGCCATGACGTCGTCCTCGTCGACGAAGGACATCTCGATGTCGAGCTGGGTGAACTCCGGCTGCCGGTCGGCGCGGAAGTCCTCGTCGCGGTAGCAGCGGGCGATCTGGAAGTAACGCTCGATTCCGGCGACCATCAGCAGCTGCTTGAACAGCTGCGGCGACTGCGGCAGGGCGTACCAGCTGCCGGGCCGCAGCCGGGCCGGCACCAGGAAGTCGCGGGCACCCTCCGGCGTCGACCGGGTCATGGTCGGCGTCTCGACCTCGACGAACTGTTGCGCGTCGAGCACGGTCCGGGCGATCCGGTTGACGTCCGACCGCAGCCGGATCGCGGCCGCCGGACCGGTCCGGCGCAGGTCGAGGTAGCGGTAGCGCAGCCGGATCTCCTCGCCGACGTCGACGTGCTCGTCGAGCGGGAACGGCAGCGGGGCCGACTCGGACAGAACGTCGAGCTCGGTCGCGGTGACCTCGATCTGTCCGGTCGGCAGGTTGGGGTTCTCGTTGCCTTCGGGCCGGCGGCCGACGGTGCCGACCACCGCGACGCAGTACTCGGCGCGCAGGTGGTGGGCGTCCTCCTCGCGGAAGACGACCTGCACGACCCCGCTCGCGTCGCGCAGGTCGACGAAGATGACCCCGCCGTGGTCGCGGCGGCGCGCGACCCAGCCGGTCAGGGTGACGGTCTCGCCCACGTGCTCGGCGTTCAGCGAGCCGGCCGGGTGGGTGCGGATCATGTCGCTGTCTCCTTCGAAGCGGATACCGTCGGGCGTAGGTCGGGCGCGGGTGGCGCCCAGGTATCCGGATCGGCCGGCTGCTGTTCCCCGGACCGGATGTCGCGCACCTCGTCGCCGCCGGATTCCCCTTGCGGGAACCAGACGTAGGGGATCCCGCGCCGGTCGGCGAAGCGGATCTGTTTGCCGTACTTCGCCGGTTCGGGCGCCACCTCGGCGGCGATGCCGCGCCGGCGCAGCCCGGCCGCGATCCGGTTGCACGCCGACCTGGCCGGCTCCTCCGGGACGGCGACGAGCACGCAGGTAGGCACCTTCCGGTTGATCGTGAGCGCGTTAGCGCCGAACAGCCGGCCCATGATGCGGGTTATCCCGATGGACATGCCGACCCCGGGATAGGTCGTGTCGCCGACCTGCGCCAGCGTGTCGTAGCGGCCACCGGAACAGATGGAGCCGACGCTCTCGTGCCCGGTGAGGAAGCTTTCGTAGACGGTGCCGGTGTAATAGTCGAGGCCGCGCGCGATCCGCAGGTCGGCGAGCAGCAGGCCGGGTGCGTGCTCCCGCGCCGTCTCGACCACCCGGGTGAGCTCCTCGATCCCGGTGTCGAGCAACGGGTCGCTGACGCCGAGGGCGCGCACCCGGTCGGCGAAGGACGCGTCCTCCGTGGCGATCTCGGCGAGCCGCAGGCACGCCGTCGCCTGGGCGTCGGAGAGACCGATCTCGCGGAGCATCCCCTCGACCGCTGCGGGCCCGGCCTTGTCGAGCTTGTCGACGGCGCGCAGCACTGGAGCCGGGTCGTCGATGCCGAGCCCGCGGTAGAAGCCCTCGGCGAGGCGGCGGTTGTTGGCGTGCACCCGGATCGGCGGGATCGGCAGCGCGGACAGCGCATCGAGGACCACCAGCGGCAGTTCGGCCTCGTAGTGGTCGGGCAGCGTGTCGACGCCGACCACGTCGATGTCGGCCTGGCAGAACTCCCGGTAGCGGCCCTCCTGCGGCCGTTCCCCACGCCACGCCTTCTGGATCTGGTAGCGGCGCAGCGGGAAGTTGAGCTTCCCGGCGTTCTCGAGCACATAGCGGGCGAACGGCACGGTCAGGTCGAAGTGCAGGCCGAGCCCGGCCCGGGTCGGGTCATCGTCCTCACCGGCCTGCAGCCGGTGCAGGAGGTAGATCTCCTTGTCCGTCTCGCCCTGGTGCACCAGCCGTTCGGTCGGCTCGACGGCCCGCGTCTCGATCGGCGCGAACCCGTGCAGCTCGAAGGTCGACGCGATGGTGGCGATCACCTGCTGCTCGATCATCCGCTCGTGCGGAAGCCACTCCGGGAATCCGCTCAGCGCCTGCGGCCGGGTCACAGCCCGACCCTCGGGATCGCACCGGACGCCATCTGCAGATAGGGGTTGGTGGCGCGTTCCCGGCCGATGGTGGTCGACGGGCCGTGACCCGGGTGGACCACCGTCGCGTCGTCCATGGGCAGTACGACGCGGCGCAGCGAGTCGAACATCTCCTCCTCGCTGCCGCCCGGCAGGTCGACCCGGCCGACCGAGCCGGCGAAGAGCACGTCGCCGGCGAGGACCACCGGTGCGTCCGGGGTGGACAGGCCGAACACGACCGACCCCGGCGAGTGCCCGGGCGCGTGGCGGACCGTGAGGTCGACTCCGGCCAACGACACGGTGGCGCCGTCGGCCAGTTCGCGGACGTCGTCGGGCTCGGCGAAGCTCAACCGGCCGAAGATCGGCGTACCCGGCGCGGCGCCGAGCCCGCTCCACGGGTCGGCGATCTGGCCGCGGTCGGAAGGGTGCACGTAGGCCGGAACCTCGCGGGCGCCGCAGACCGGGACGACCGAGAACGTGTGGTCGATGTGTCCGTGGGTGAGCGCGACCGCGACCGGGTGCAGCCGGTGCTCGGTGAGCAGCTCGTCGAGCTGCCCGACGGCGTCGATGCCCGGGTCGATGATCACGCACTGCTCACCGGGTCCGGGGGCGAGCACCCAGCAGTTGGTGCCGGGTGGTCCGGCCGGGAACCCGGCGACAAGCACGGCGACGCCCTTCGGTCGAGGAGGCGGGGACTCCGTCGAGCCTACCGACCCTGGCCTACAGGCTTCTCTCAGCTTCGACTCGTAGACTCTCCGCGCGATCGACACGTCCGATCGACCACGTCCGGAGGAGGCCAGCCCGTGCCGAGCAACAGGCAACGCCGGGAGGCCGCCGAGCGTCATCTGCGCCGCCAGCTCCAGCGTCGGCAGGAGGCCGCGGCCAAGCGCCGCCGGCGCGCCGCGATCGGGGGCTCCGTCGCTGCCGTGGTCGTGGTGGTCGTGGTGGTGCTGCTCCTGACGACCGGGGTCTTCGGCGGCGGGTCGAGCAAGAAGGCGGTCGCCGTACCCAGCAAGCCGACGGCCACCGCCACGGCGAGCGCCAAGCCGACCGCGACGCCGTCGCCGTTCGCCACCCGGACCTTCGCCAAGGCCACCCGCGCCGTCCGCAAGACGAGCGGGCCGTGCGGCTACGCGGAGACCACCCAGTCGCTCAAGTCGCCGTACACCAAGGACGTCGGGCTGCCGCCCGATCCCCGCCCGACGCCCGATTCGGGCACCGTCGCCGTGTCACTGTCGACCAGCGACGGACCGATGACGTTGAGCCTGGACCGCGCGAAGGCCCCGTGCGCCGTGCAGAGCTTCCTCTACCTGGTGAAGAAGGGTCTCTACGACGGGTCGACCTGCCCGCGGGTCACCACGACCGGGATCTACGTGCTGCAGTGCGGCGACCCGTCGAACAGCCAGCAGGGCGGCCCGACGTACGACTTCAAGCAGGAGACCACCAAGACGACCGACTACTCCCCCGGTGTCGTGGCGATGGCCAACACCGGCCAGCCCAACTCCACCGGCAGCCAGTTCTTCATCATCTACAAGAACAGCAACACCGGGCTGCAGAAGAGCTACTCGGTCGTCGGGACGGTCAGCAAGGGCCTGGCGGCGGTCACCAAGGTCGCGAAGGCCGGTGCCGCCGGCGGTCAGAGCGCGGGCGACGGCAAGCCGGTCCTCGGGATGACCATCACGACCGCGACGACCGCCGGCTGACCGCCCCGCGTTCCAATGGGGCGCGATCCAATGGGGCGCGATCCAATGGGGACGGTGCGGGCCGGGGTCAGGTGCCGGACGTCACGCGGTAGACGTCGTAGACGCCCTCGACCCCGCGGACGGTGCGGAGCAGGTGCCCGAGGTGCTTCGGGTCGCCGAGCTCGAAGGTGAACCGGCTCACCGCCACCCGGTCGCGGGTGGTGGTCACCGACGCGGAGAGGATGTTGACCTTCTCGTCGGAGAGCATCCGGGTGACGTCGGAGAGCAGCCGGTGCCGGTCGAGCGCCTCGACCTGGATCGCGACGAGGAACAGCGACCCCGACGACGCCGCCCATTCGACGTCGACCAGCCGCTCCGGCTGGGCGTGCAGCGCCGCGGCGTTGGTGCAGCTGCGCCGGTGCACGGACACGCCGCCGCCGCGGGTGACGAAGCCGAGTACGTCGTCGCCCGGCACCGGTGTGCAGCATTTCGCCAGCTTCACCCACACGTCGCCGCTACCGCCGGACGCGTCCTTGACGACGATGCCGGGATCGCCCGGGGCCGGTCGCCTGGTGTGGCTGGGCATCGCGGTCTCGGCGATGTCCTCGGTTGCGCCCTCCGGCCCGCCCAGCGACGTGACCAGCTTGTGCACCACCGACTGGGCCGAGACGTGGTTTTCCCCGACCGCGGCGTAGAGCGCCGCAACGTCGGGGTAGCGCAGCTCGCGGGCGAGCGTGGTGAGCGCCTCTCCGCCGGTGAGCCGCTGCAGCGGCAGGCCCTCCTTGCGCATCGCCCGGCTGATCGCGTCCTTGCCGGACTCGATCGCGTCCTCGCGGCGCTCCTTCGCGAACCACTGCCGGATCTTGGTCTTGGCGCGCGGGCTGGCGACGAAGGTCCGCCAGTCGCGGGACGGGCCGGCGTTCTCCGACTTCGAGGTGAAGATCTCGACGACGTCGCCGTTGTCGAGCTCGCTCTCCAGCGCGACCAGCCGGCCGTTGACCCGGGCGCCGATGCAGCGGTGGCCGACCTCGGTGTGCACGGCGTAGGCGAAGTCGACCGGCGTCGACCCCGCCGGCAGCGACATCACGTCGCCCTTCGGGGTGAAGACGTAGACCTCGTTGGACGCGAGGTCGAAGCGCAGTGAGTCGAGGAACTCGCCGGGCTCCTTCGTCTCGCGCTGCCAGTCCAGCAGCTGCCGCAGCCACAGCATGTCGTCGTTGCCCGCCGGTACCGCGACCTCGACGCCCTTGGCCTCCTTGTACTTCCAGTGCGCGGCGATGCCGTACTCGGCGGTGCGGTGCATCGCGAAGGTGCGGATCTGGAACTCGACCGGCTTGCCCTCCGGGCCGATCACCGTGGTGTGCAGCGACTGGTACATGTTGAACTTCGGCATCGCGATGAAGTCCTTGAACCGGCCGGGAACCGGCTGCCAGGTCGCATGGATGACACCGAGGGTGGCGTAGCAGTCGCGGACGCTGTCGACGAGGATCCGGATGCCGACGAGGTCGTAGATGTCGGCGAAGTCGCGGCCGCGCACGATCATCTTCTGGTAGATCGAGTAGTAGTGCTTCGGTCGGCCGGTGACGGTCGCCTTGACCTTGGCGGCGCGCAGGTCGCTCGTCATCCGCTCCGACACGTTGGTCAGGTGTACGTCGCGGGACGGCGCGCGCTCGGCGACCAGCCGCACGATCTCGTCGTAACGCTTGGGGTAGAGGGTGGCGAACGCCAGGTCCTCGAGCTCCCATTTGACGGTATTCATGCCCAGCCGGTGGGCCAGCGGCGCGAGTACCTCGATCGTCTCGCGCGCCGTGCGCTCCTGCTTCTCCGTCGAGAGGAACCGCAGGGTGCGCATGTTGTGCAGCCGGTCCGAGAGCTTGATGACCAGCACCCGCGGGTCGCGGGCCATTGCGACGATCATCTTACGGATCGTCTCGGCCTGCGCCGCGTCGCCGTACTGCACCTTGTCCAGCTTGGTGACGCCGTCGACCAGGTGGGCGACCTCGTCGCCGAAGTCGGACTCGAGCTCGCCCAGGGTGTAGCCGGTGTCCTCGACCGTGTCGTGCAGCAGGGCGGCGACCAGCGTGGTGGTGTCCATGCCCAGCTCGGCGAGGATGGTGGCGACCGCGAGCGGGTGGGTGATGTAGGGGTCGCCGCTCTTACGTAGCTGGCCGCGGTGGTGGTGATCGGCGACGTCGTAGGCGTGCTGCAGCAGCTTCAGATCGGCCTTGGCGTGCGCGGCCCGGTGGGTCGCCACCAGCGGCTCGAGGACGGCGCCCACCCCGGACGGGCTCTGCCCGGCCGTGATCCGCCGGGCGATGCGGGCCCGCACCCGGCGCCGGCGCTGGGTGTCTCCGGGCGCGGCAACGGCCGGGCTGTCGGCGATGTCGTCGTCGGCGGGCCGGTCGGCTGCTACCTCATCGGCGCCGGCGTGATCGGCATCCGCGATCGCAGGCTCGGCCTCGACCGCCGACGGCTCCGCCTGGGCGGCGGACGGTGCGACGTCAGAACTCAGGGCTGCTCCCCTCGGTCGCTTTTCCTTCCCCTGAGTCTACGGCCCCCGGCGCGCCGGGCGCGCGATCAGACCGTGAGCAGCGCCTGCACCTCGTGTGGCCTGATCCGCTCCCGGCCGCCGAGGTCCGCCAGCTCCAGGATCACCGACACCCCGGTCACCTCGGCACCCACCTGCTCCAGCAGCCGCAGCGTGGCTTCGAGGGTGCCGCCGGTGGCGAGCACGTCGTCGACGACCAGGACGCGCTGCGCCGGGTGCAGCGTGTTGGCGTGCATCTCGATCACGGCCTCGCCGTACTCGAGCGTGTAGGCCGTCGACACGGTGTGCGGCGGCAGCTTGCCCGCCTTGCGGACCGGGATCACGCCCACGCCGGTGGCGTAGGCGATGGCGGCGGCGAGCAGGAAGCCACGGGCCTCGATCCCCACCACGACGTCGAAGCCGTCCGGGCCGTGCTGGGCGATCATGCCGTCGATCGCGGTGGCGAACGCCGGGCCGTCGGCCAGCAGCGGCATGATGTCCCGGAAGAGGATCCCTTGCGACGGAAAGTCCGGTACGTCGCGGATGTGGCTGGCGACGAGGGCGCCGAGACCCGCGGCGTCGGCGTCCGGCACGGCGTCCTCGGCGGTCATCGGCGGCGCTTCTGCTGCGGTCGACCGCCCCGCTTCTGCTGCGGCCGGCGCTTGCTCTGCGGTCGGGCTCCCGGACGTGGCGCCTCCCCGGGGGTCGGGTCGTCCACCCCGGGTGACGGGCCGGCGGCCGGGGCCAGGACCGCCGTCGTCGTGCCGGCCTCGCCGCCGGACCGCGCGGCCACCTCGGCCTTCGCAGCGGCCGAGGCGCGGCGGGCGGCGACCCGCTTGGCGAGGGCCTTGAACTGCGGCTGCCGCTCCTTGAGGTCACAGGCGATCGGCGTGGCGAGGAACAGCGAGGAGTAGGCGCCGGTGGCCAGGCCCACGAAGAGGACCAGGGCCAGGTCCTTGATCGTCCCGACACCGAGCAGGCCGGCTCCGACGAAGAGCAGCCCGGCGACCGGCAGCAGGGCGATCAGTGACGTGTTGATCGAGCGGGCGAGCGTCTGGTTGACGGCCTTGTTGGCCGCCTCGGAGTAGGTCTGCTTCGTGCTGCCGAGGATGCCTCGGGTGTTCTCGCGGACCTTGTCGTAGACGACGATGTTGTCGTAGAGCGAATAACCCAGGATGGTCAGCAGCCCGACGACCGTCGACGGAGTGACCTCGAATCCGATCAGCGAGTAGATCCCCGCG
This sequence comes from Mycobacteriales bacterium, assembly GCA_036497565.1. Taxonomy (NCBI): domain Bacteria; kingdom Bacillati; phylum Actinomycetota; class Actinomycetes; order Mycobacteriales; species Mycobacteriales bacterium. The sequence continues at coordinate 7,323 of DASXJE010000220.1, read as the reverse complement.
GACAGCACGAGGTCATGCAGGACGCCGACGATGGCGCCGACCGACAACCGCCACTCGAAGAACGCGGAGATGAACACCGTCACCGCGACGAGGAACACGATGAGCGCGACCAGCGCCTTGTCGGTGACGTCCCGGCCCCAGGAGGCGCTGACCTGGCTCACGCTGATGTCGTTGGCCGCCATCGGTTTCCCGTTGATCGGGATCTTCGGGCCGAGCGACGAAGCGATCGTGTTCTCGAGCGTGTTGATCCTGGCCTGCGGCAGGATCGAGGTCTTGACGACGAACTGCGCCGACGAACCGCTGCCGGCCTGCTGGATCGACTCGGTCGGGACACCGGACTTCGTCACGGCTGTCTGGACCTGCGAGATGGTCGCGTGCCCGGTGGGGAACTGCAGCGAGTTGCCGCCCTTGAAGTCGATCCCGAAGTTGAAGCCGCGCAACCCGATCGACAGGAAGCAGATCACCATCAGGACGGCCGAGAGCGTGTACCACCGCTTGCGGTGTTCGACGAAGCCGAAGTTGGTCTCGCCGCGGTAGAGCCGCCGGATCGTCGACACGTCAGGACTCCTTCGTGACGCGGTCGCGTCGCCGGGCCGCGGCCCGCTCGGCGGCGCTCGGGCCCTCGGCGGCGGCGGCCTGCTCCTCGGCCCGCGCGGCCTGTACGGCGCCGAGGCCGGAGAAGCGGGGCGAGGAGAAGGTCTTGGACAGCGACGCGACCGAGATCAGCGGATGGGTGAACAGGAAGACCACGACCAGGTCGAGGATCGTCGACAGGCCCAGGGTGAAGGCGAAGCCCTTTACGTCGCCCGCCGCGAGGTAGTAGAGGATCGCCGCGGCGAGGAAGGACACCGCGTCGGCGGTCAGGATGGTCCGCCGCGCCCGGACCCACGCCCGGGGTACGCCGGAGCGCATCGACCGGCCCTCGTGGACCTCCTCCTTGAGCCGTTCGAAGAAGACGACGAAGGAGTCGGCCGTGATTCCGACCGCCACGATGAAGCCCGCGATCCCGGCCAGCGTCAGGGTGAAGCCGATCTGTCTGCCCAGCAGCACGATGCAGGCGTAGACCAGGAGCCCGGAGACGATCAGGCTCGCGATCGTCACCAGACCGAGCGCCCGGTAGTAGATCAGCGAGTAGATGACGACCAGGATCAGCCCGATGCCGCCGGCCAGCAGCCCGGCCTTGAGCTGGTCGCTACCCAGGGTCGGCGAGATCGTTTCCGCCTGCGAGACGCTGAACGAGAGGGGCAGAGCGCCGTACTTGAGGTCGTTGGAGAGCGTCGTCGCGCTCTTCTGGTCGAATTGGCCGGTCACCTGGGTCGAGCCGTTGATCGTGCCCTGGATCTCCGGCGCCGACAGCACCTTGCCGTCGAGGACGAAGGCGACGAGGTTGGCCGGGTCGTTGGGGGTCGCCGTCTTGTTGTGCTTGCTGGTGTAGTCGGCCCAGATCCCCTGACCCTTGCTCTTCAGGTCGATCAGGATCGTCCAGCCGCCGAGGGAGTTGCCGCCCGACCCGAACTGCGCCTGGGCGTTGGAGACCTGGGTGCCGGAGATGATCGACGGCGCGAGGATGTACTTCTGCTTGCCGTCGGCGCTGCACGCGACGATCGGCTTCGACGACGGAGCGGCGGCGGCGGTCTTGGCCAGTTGCGCGCACGGCTTGGCGAGGTCGGCCTGGGTGATGCCGGGCGGGAGCTGGGCGGTCGGCGATGTCGGTGCGGCCGTCGGGGGCACGGTGGGGGTGGGCTTCGGCTTCGGCGCCTGGGCGATCGGCGGGATCACGTCGCCCTGCGGTTTGGTGGACTTCGTCGACGTGGCCTTGGCCTTCGGCTTGGTCGCCGTGGCCGAGGGGGTCGGCTTACCGGAGGCGCCCGGGCTGGAACTCGTGGTCGGTGACGGAGACGGCTTCGCCGGGGGGCTGGCCTGCAGCGGCCCTTGGATGACGGGCCGGAAGTAGAGCTGGGCCGTGCTGCCGAGCTGCTTCGCCTGTTCGCCGTTCTTGCCGGGCACCGAGATGATGATCCGGTCGGTGCCTTCGACGACCACCTCGGAGTTGGCGACGCCGAGACCGTTGACGCGGTCCTCGATGATGTTGCGGGCGACGTCCATGTCCGCCTGGTTGGGCGGCTTGCCGTTGGTGGTGCGGGCCTGCAGGGTGACCGTGGTGCCGCCCTCGAGGTCGAGGCCGAGCTTCGGCTTGGTGCTGGATCCGGTCAGGAAGACGAGCGCGTAGAGGATGGCGAGGAGCCCCGCGAGCGTCGCGAAGTAGCGTCCGGCCCGCAGGTGGGCTGACGGTGGTGGTGCCACGGAGTGGTCGTCTCCTCGTCCCGTTGTCTAGCGCGCGCCGACGGCCCGGCGTCCCCGGCCAGTATGGCTGAGCCCCCACGGTCGCCGAGAATGTCCCGTCACATGCGTCATTCCCGCGGGTTGTCCGGCTTCGTCTCCGGGTCGCCGTAGGCCCTGCCCTCGTCGTTGTAGCCGCCGCCCTCGTAGCCGCCGTCGGGTGCCTCATCCTCGGTGGTGGCCTCGCCGATGCCCTGATCTGGGGTGCCGCTCAACACCTCACCGATCGCGGCCCGGGCGAACGTGACCACCACGCCCGGCGCGATCTCGAGGTCGGCGGTCCGCTCGTCCAGTTGCACCACGCGGCCGTGGAGCCCGGACGTGGTCATGACATCGGTGTCGACCGTGAGCGCGGCACGCATGGCCTGGGCGGCCCGCGCGGTCCGCATCTGACGCCGCGCCGGGACCACCACGAGCAACAGGAATACGACGGCCAGCAGGATCAGCGGCAAGAGGGCATTCACGGTGCGGTTCGCTCCTTATGTCCATCAAAGACGGCATGCTCACCAGAGGTGACCGGCCCGCGGGAGTCTAGGTGTCGCCGCCCTCCGCGGGCAAAGCCAGCCCAGCCATCGGGCCCCATCCATCGGGCAAGGCATCAGCCCCATCCGGTGATGGGGACACACCCTGCGGGGGCAACGCGCGACGAGCGGGTGGGGTTCCGCCCGACGGTCGCTCGTCGGCGGGCACCCGGAGATGGTCACTCGTCGAAGAGCATCGGGGTGTCGGGCCGCGGGCCGGGTGCGGCCAGCCCGAGATGGGACCAGGCGGCCGGCGTCGCGACCCGGCCGCGGGGGGTCCGGGCCAGCAACCCGGCGCGGACCAGGAACGGCTCGGCCACCTCCTCCACCGTCTGGGCCTCCTCGCCGACGGCCACCGCCAGGGTGCTCACCCCGACCGGTCCGCCGCCGAACCGGCGAACCAGGGCGTCGAGCACCCCGCGGTCGAGCCGGTCGAGGCCGATCTCGTCGACGTCGTAGACGGCGAGTGCGGCGCGGGCGACCGGCCGCGTGATGACGCCGTCGGCGCGCACCTCGGCGTAGTCGCGGACCCGGCGGAGCAGTCGGTTCGCGACCCGCGGTGTGCCCCGCGACCGGCCGGCGATCTCCACGGCACCGTCGTCATCGAGGGAGATGCCGAGCAGCGCGGCGCTGCGGTGCAACACCTGGGTGAGCTCGCCGGCGTCGTAGAAGTCCATGTGGCCGACGAAGCCGAACCGGTCGCGCAGCGGCCCGGTCAAGAGGCCGGACCGGGTGGTCGCCCCGACCAGCGTGAACGGCGCGACCTCGAGCGGGATCGCGGTCGCCCCCGGCCCCTTGCCGATGACCACGTCGACCCGGAAGTCCTCCATCGCGACGTAGAGCAACTCCTCGGCCGGCCGGGCCACCCGGTGGATCTCGTCGATGAAAAGGACGTCGCCCTCGGCGAGGTTGGACAGCAGCGCCGCGAGGTCGCCGGCGCGTTCGATCGCCGGGCCGCTGGTCACCCGGATCGCCGCCCCCAACTCCGCGGCGATGATCATCGCCAGGCTGGTCTTGCCCAGACCCGGCGGACCGGAGAGCAGCACGTGGTCCGGCGGGCGGTCGCGGCGGCGGGCGGACTCCAGCACCAACCCGAGTTGCTCGCGGACCCGCGCCTGCCCGACGAACTCCTCGAGCCGGCGCGGCCGCAGCGACGCCTCGACCTCACGCTCGTCGACCTCGGCCAGCGGCGAGACGACGTCCTCCGCCGTCTCGGGCGGGTCGGCGGGGCGGTCGAGCGGGTTCATGCCCGGCCCAGCATCCGCAAGGCAGACCGGAGCAGGGTCGGGACGTCGGCACCGTCGTCGGCCTCGGGCGCGACGGCGTCGACCGCCTGATCGGCTTCCCGGGCGGTCCAGCCGAGGCCGACGAGGGCGTGCTGCAACTGGTCGCGCCAGGGGGCCACCGGGGCGACGGCACCGGCCTCGACCCCGGCCGCGTCGGAATCCCCCACGACGCCGATCCGGTCGCGGAGTTCGAGGACCAGCCGCTCGGCGCCCTTCTTGCCGATTCCGGGTACGGCGGTCAGCGCGGCCAGGTCCCGGGTCGCGACCGCCCGGCGCACCGCCTGCGGCGAGTGCACCGCGAGCACCGCCTGGGCCAGCCGCGGGCCGACACCGCTCGCGGTCTGCAGCAATTCGAACAGCGACCGCTCGTCGTCGTCGGCGAATCCGTAGAGGGTCAGCGAGTCCTCGCGGACCACCAGGCTGGTGGACAGCCGCGCACGCTGCCCTATGCGCAGCCGCGCGAGCGTGCCCGGCGCGCACTGCACGGTCAGGCCGATACCGCCGACCTCGACCACGGCGCCGTCGGGGCCGAGCGCCACGACCGGCCCCTGCACGCTGGCGATCATCGCGCCACCGTAGCCGCCGCGGCGGCGAGCGCCGCCTGCGCGGAGCCACGCCAGATCTGGCAGATCGCCAACGCGAGGGCGTCCGACACGTCGGCGGGCGCCGGCCGGGCCGGCAGCCGGAGCAGCCGGGTGACCATCTTGGCGACCTGCGCCTTGTCGGCCCGCCCGGAGCCGGTGACCGCCGCCTTGACCTCGCTGGGGGTGTGCAGCGCCACCGGCACGCCCGCCCGGGTCGCGACGAGGATCGCCATCGCCGACGCCTGTGCGGTGCCCATCACGGTGCGGACGTTGTGCTGGCTGAAGACGCGTTCGACGGCGACGACGTCCGGCCGGTAGCGGGCGGTCTCCTCCGCGAGCCGGTCGGCGAGGCGGACCAGCCGGGCGCCGAGATCGTCACCGGCCGGGGTGCGGATGACGTCGTAACACAGCGCCGACAGCGCCCGGCCCGGCGTGCCCTCGACGACCGCGAAGCCGCACCGGGTGAGCCCCGGGTCGACGCCAAGCACCCGCACGCCGCGTCCCCTCCGCCTACCGACCCCTGCCGAACTCCGAACACCCGTTCGACACGGTAGCGGGCCGGCGACCACGAGCGGGGCTCCGCCACGCGGTGGGCTCAGCCGACCGACTCCATGATGGCGTCGGGGACGTCGAAGTTGGCGTAGACGTTCTGGACGTCGTCGCTGTCCTCCAGCGCATCGATCAGCCGGAAGACTTTGCGGGCACCGTCCTCGTCCAGTTCCACCGACACGGTCGGCAGGAAGCTGGCTTCGGCCGACTCGTATTCGATGCCCGCGTCCTGCAGGGCGGTGCGGACGGCGACCAGGTCGCCGGCCTCGCTGACCACCTCGTAGGACTCACCGAGGTTGTTGACCTCCTCGGCGCCGGCGTCGAGGACCGCCGCGAGGACGTCGTCCTCGCCCAGCCCGACCGTCGGGACGATCACCACGCCCTTGCGGTTGAACAGGTAGGACACCGAGCCGGGGTCGGCCATGGAGCCGCCGTTGCGGGTGAGCGCGGTGCGCACGTCCGCGGCGGCCCGGTTCTTGTTGTCGGTCAGGCACTGCACCAGGACCGCGACCCCGCCGGGGGCGTACCCCTCGTAGGTGACGGTCTCGTAGGTGGCGCCGCCGGCCTCGAGCCCGGCGCCGCGGCGGACCGCCCGGTCGATGTTCTCGTTCGGGACGGAGCTCTTCTTCGCCTTCTGGATGGCGTCGTACAGCGTGGGGTTGCCGGCCGGATCGCCGCCGCCGGTCCTCGCCGCCACCTCCACGGTTTTGATCAGCTTGGCGAACAGCTTGCCGCGCCTGGCGTCGACGACGGCCTTCTTGTGCTTAGTGGTGGCCCACTTGGAGTGGCCGCTCATGATCTTTCCTTCACCATGTCTACAAAAAGCTTGTGTATGCGCAAATCCGGCGTGAGCTCGGGGTGGAACGCGGTGGCAAGCGCCGGACCCTGGCGGACCGCGACGATCCTACCGGTGCCGGACTCGGTCCCGACGATCTCGACGTCCGGGCCGGTCTGCTCGACCCACGGCGCCCGGATGAACACCGCCCGGAAGTCCGGCCCCTCGACCCCGGTCAGCGCGATGTCGCTCTCGAACGAGTCGACCTGGCGGCCGAACGCGTTCCGCCGGACGGTCATGTCGATCCCGCCCAGCGTCTCCTGGCCCGCGATCCCGTCCTCCAGGCGGTCGGCCAGCATGATCATCCCGGCGCAGGAGCCGAAGGCGGGCATCCCCCCTGCGAGGCGCTTGCGCAGCGGCTCCATCAGCTCGAAGATCACCGCGAGCTTCCACATCGTGGTGGACTCGCCGCCCGGTATCACCAGCCCGTCGACGCTGTCCAGCTCGGCCGGGCGGCGCACCGTCATGGGGCGCGCGCCCGCCGCGGCCAGGGACCTGAGGTGCTCGGCCACGTCTCCCTGCAGCGCGAGCACGCCGACGACCGGGCCCGGCGACGGCCCAGCGGGCCGCGCGGCGGCCACTGGCACAGGCACGGGGACGGTCACGGACATCACTCCACGCGGACAGGGGTTTGACCCGAGATTAGCCACCTGCATGAACGCGATCACCCACCGCGGTCTTCCCTGTGCCGTTCCTTGGGCACACATACCGCCATGACACACGCCTGGACCCCGAGCGGGGGCCCGCCCATGATCGGCCGGCCCGGCAGCGGCCTGGTCACGCTCCTGGAGGAGACCTCATTCTGCATCAGCGAGGCCTCAGGTGACATCCTGCCCGGCGGCGCGCAGGGCCTGTTCTTCCGCGACACCCGGTTCGTCAGCCGGCTCGAGCTCCGGCTGGACGGCGAGCTGCCCGAGCCGGTGGCGGTCCAGCACTCCGACCCGTTCGCGTGCACGTTCCTGGGCCGGCGGCCGCCCGGCCCGTGCCAGGCCGACAGCACGCTGCTGGTGATCCGGCAGCGGTACGTGGGCAACGGCATGCGCGAGGACATCACGCTGCGCAACCTCGGCCGGGAGGCCGCCGCCGCGCATCTCTCGCTCGCGGTGGACGGCGACTTCGCCGACCTGTTCGAGGTCAAGGAGGGCCGCAGGCGGCGCAGCGGCGACGATGACGACGTTGACGTGCGGGTTCAGGGCGGGACCCTGTGG
>DASXJE010000219.1 GCA_036497565.1 Mycobacteriales bacterium | reverse complement strand
GGCTACTTCGACATCACGCGGCAGATCACCGATCCCCGGATACTCAGGAGTTCTCCCTACGCCAAGCGGCTCTTCGTCCACCACTTCCGCATCGCGACGCTGGACCAGCTCGATGATGCCTTCGCAGGGTGGCTCGCCGAGGCATATGCCGTGGGATCAGGGGCCCACTTACGTGACCCCTGATCCATTCGCGCGGCGTTAGTGGTTGCCGACGGCGTTGGTGATCTTGTTGGTGATGTCGGTGGTCTGGCTGGCCGGCGGCGCGGTGATGTCGGCGGGAGTGCCGTAGTCGGAGATCGTCTCGCTCAGGTGGACGGTCACCGGCTTGGCCTCAGTTCCACCGGCCGCGGTGGCAGCCGTCGGTTTGATCGTCTCGGCGATGGTGAGCCGGCGTAGCCGTCCCTGGGCGTCGGTCCAGACCTTGACCGGCAGAGTACGGCTGCCGAGCTGCTTCTCCAGTGCCGTGATGCGCGACGTTGCCTTACCGCCAGCGCGAGCGGCGACCTTGCTCAGGTCGATGCTGGTCTGGTAGCCGGTGGTGCGGGTCCCGGCGATGGTGGCCGGGCCGAGTTTGGTGACCTTGTCCGACACGCCACGTAGGTAGCCGAGCTGTGCGGACGGATCGGTGGGAACGTTCTGCTGCAACTGTTGCATCGTCTTGCCGGTCTTGGCCTGCAGCAGCTTGTTCAGGTCCAGCTTCGCCCACATCCGGTCGCTGCCGGTGAGCTTGCTCATGGCCGCGGCCGGGGTGGTGTGCAGGTACTCGGCGCCGGTCAGGTACCGGATCTCCATCTGGTTACCGGTCGGCAGCTTCATGGTGATGTCGGCGGCCCGGCTCCCGAAGTTCACGACCCCACTGCCGGTCACCGCGACCTGCTGGCCCGCGGTCGACGAGCCCTGCGCGCCACCGGCGGTGATGCTGACCTTGGCGGTCTTCGACGCCGTGGTCTTGGTGTAGGCGGCCTGCACCACATGCGCGGCCGAACTACCGCCCGTCACCGTGTCCTTACTCGGGTGCCCGGCCTGCGAGGGTGACCCACTCGAGCAGGCGGTCGCGGCCAACGCCGCCACGGCGATCCCGGCGCCGGCGATCCCCGCCCTGCGGAGCATGCGTGCGCGGCTGGTAATGGTCTCGTACGACTGCTGGTGTGCTTCGGTCTGCATGACTCAACTCCCTTCGGGCACCGCCACATCGGCCTCGTGCCCGTACGCGGATCACCCGGCCTCCTACGCCGTCAGATGTCCGCTCCGGTGGAGTGTCCGCCCCTCGTACTGGCGGTCGGCTGACTGCCCAGCCGATCAAACCCGTACCCCGGAGATCAGCCAATTACCTGACTGACACCAACTACTTCACACCGTCACGCGCCGGATACCCCTGGTAGAGGCGCCAGCTGATGTCTCCGGGGCGCCCGGGCGGCAGCGACGGCGCCGGCGGTGGCGGCGAGAACGACGACGACGATCCAGGCCGTACGCGGCTGGAGAGTGGTCGCGATCAGCAGAACGAGCGCCGTCCCGATTGCGGTGCCGAGTTGGGCGGCGGTGTTGAGTACGCCCGCAGCCGTGGCCTTGATGGTGTCGCTGACGGCGGTTCCCAGGACGGTCGCGGCGACGGAACCGATACCGATTCCGAGTCCGCAGATCCCCGCCGCAGCACCGATCCCGATCGCGGATGGCCACACGGTGAGCAGGGCATTGCCGACCGCGATGGTGCCCAGGCCCAGGCCGAGGACCGGTCCCGAGCCCCATGCAGCGATCAGTCTCGGAGCGGCGAGCGAGCCAGGCGCCACCAGAATGCTGAACGTGACCAGCAGCGCAGCCGCCCGCAACGGAGTCAGGGCAAGCTCTTGCTGGAGATAGATCGCGGCCAGGGTGATGGATGAACTCGTCGTGGCGGTGTTGACGAAGGACCCGACCGCGCCCCAGCTTAGCCTCGCCGATCGCCGTGCCTCGGCGGCGATCAGCGGGTATCGGGCACGCCGTTCGACGAGCGCGAAGCCCACCGCCGCCGATACCCCGACGCCGGTCACGGCGACGCCCAGTACCGCCGGACGGTGCTCGCCGAACAACGTGGTCCCGGCGACGATCCCCATCGCGCCGCCGACCAGCAGGATCGACGAGCGCCAGCTGATGCGCACCGCGGTGCGTCGTGGGCCGTCGACCGGAATCGTGGCGGCGATGGCGCCCGCGAGCAGCGCCGCGAGCACGATGTTCATCCAGAACACCGCACGCCAAGAAGCGAGGTCGGTGAGCACGCCGCCGATCACGAACCCCGACGCGCCCGCCGTCGCGCCGGCGGCGCTCCATCCCGCGACCGCCCGACGCCGGGCCGGTCCTTCGGGGACGACGGTCGTCAGCAGCCGCAGCGCTGATGGCACGGCGGCTGCGGCCGCGGCCCCTTGCAAGGCCCGGCCCACGACCAGCAGCCACACCGACTGGGTGGCCGCGGCGAGGGCCGATGCCCCGGCAAAGAGGGCCAGCGCTGCAAGGACGGTACGACGGTGCCCGACCCGGTCGCCGACCCGCGCGGCGACCATCAGCAGACCGCCGAAGAACATCGCGTAGGCCGTGACCACCGCGGCGCCATCCGCGGGCGCCGCACCGAGATCCGCCAGCATGCGCGGTAGCGCCGTCACGACGACCGTCACGCCGAGGACGTCGACGAACTGCACCCCGCAGAGCACGACAGCAGCCGGACCATGCCCCGCGACCGCGGGCGACTCGGCCGGCCTGATGTTTCCGGCTAATTCCCTCACGCCGGGAACACTATAGACCTCGTTCCATCTCGCAACTGGTAAACTGCGCTTTGATGGAAACAGGATCGAACGGCCAGGCTGCCGTGCGCGAGCTGCCGATCGTCGCCGGTCATCTCGCGCTGGACTTCGCCAACACCGTCGACGACCCCCTCGGTACGGCGCGCTTCGACCACGCGGCGACGTATGCCGACCTCGTTCGGTGGACGGCTCGGACTCAGGTCATCGCACGCACGCGCGCGTCGCGCCTGCTCCGCGCGGCAGCGAGTCACCCTCAGGACGCCGCGGTGGCTACGACGAGTGCCCACGAACTGCGCGACGCCCTGAACCAGACGTTCGGGGCGGTCGCCGACGGCGCAGCCGACACGTCAAAGCAGTGGACGAGACTGCGCCCGTTCGTCGCCGACGCCTTAGCCAGCGCCACTCTCGACGACTCGGATCGGACCTTCCCGCATTGGGCTTGGCCGCAGACCGACGATCTCGCCGTTGTCCTCCACCCGATAGCCTCGGCCGCCGCAGACCTGCTGGTGAGCGACCAACTCCGCCGGGTCAAGCGATGTGCGCGTTGCCCGTGGCTCTTCCTGGACAGCTCGAAAAACCGGAGCCGCCGCTGGTGTGACATGAACGACTGCGGAACCGCGCAGAAGATCGAGCGCTATGTCGCGCGTCGCGCGGCAGCCCGCCGCAGCACGGTCTGATCCGGCGGCCGCTCGGCGGCTATTCGCCGGTGACCGCGCCGAGCGTGAGGCCGCGCACCAGGTACTTCCGTACCGCCAGCCCGATGACGACCATCGGCAGTGCGACGACAGTGCCGATCGCGGTCAACTGCCCCCAGTTCACGCCGGTCTGGGTGATCAGCTGGGACGCGGCGACCGGCAGAGTTGCGCTGCCCGGGCCGCTGAAGGTGACGGCGAAGGCATAGTCGTTCCAGGCGAAGACGAGGCAGAGGATCGCCGTCGTCACGATGCCGGGCTTGGTCAGCGGTACGGCGATCCGATAGAACGTCTGGAACCGGTTGGCGCCGTCGACCCTCGCCGCCTCCTCGATGCCCTGGGGGAGGTCGGCGAAGAACGCATTCATGATCCAGATCGCGAACGGCAGGTTGAAGCTCAAGTAGGCGACGACCAGCGCCCAGATGCTGTTGATCAGATGCAGGTAGGTGAAGCCGATGTAGAGCGGGAGGATCACCGCCGCGATCGGAACCATACGGGTGCTGATGATCCAGAAGGCGAGGTGTCGCTTGCCGCGCCAGCGGCTGCGCGCCAGGCCGTAGCCCGCGAGGCTGCCGAGGACCGTCGCGAGGATCGTCGAGATCCCCGCCGCGAGGACGCTGCTGCGCACATAGGTCAGCAGGCTGTTACCGCCGCTGAAGAGGCCGGCGTAGTTGGCCATCGTCGGCGAGAAGTCCAGCAGCGGCGTACGGGACAGCACATCGGCCGGATTCTTCAGCGACGAAATTGCCATCCACGCCACCGGGACGACGGTCCACAGCACGACGACTGCGAGCGCAACGTAGAGCACGATGCGCCGGCCAGGAAGTCGAAGCCCGCGGCGCGCGGTGTGGGTCTGGCTCATCCGATCAGCCCCCGACGTCGCAGGATTCCGGTGAACAGCATCGCGATGGCGATCGACAGCGCGAGCATCACGATGCCGATCGTGGCGGCGTAGCCGAGGTTCAGGAACTGGAAGGCGACCTCGTAGAGACGAAGCGGGATGATCTTGGTGGCGTTGGCCGGGCCGCCGGCCGTCGACTGCCAGATCACATCGAAGTAGCGCAACGCGTCCATCGAGCGGATCAACAATGCGACGAGCACGATCCCGGAGATCGACGGGACGACGACGTGCCGCAGCCGCTGCCAGTATCCGGCGCCGTCGACCTTCGCCGCCTCGAGGACCTGTCCGGGGACGGAAACGAGGCCGGCGAGGGTGATCAGCACGATCAGTGGTGTCCACTCCCACACGTCCATCAGGACCACTGCGATGAACGCCGAAACCTGGCCGCCCAAGATGTTGCCGGTGAAGATGTGCGTCTCCCGCAGCACCCACGCATAAACGCCGTAGGTCGGGTTGACCAGGAAGCGGCCGAGCAGGCCGACGATCACCGGCGCGACGAACATCGGGATCAGCAGTATGGACAGGACGATGTTCTTGCCCCACACCATCTCATAGACCAACAGCGCGATCCCGAGGCCGAGCAGCATCTCCAATCCGACCGTCGCCACGAAGAAGATCACCATCGTGATCCAGCCGGCGCCGACGTTGGAGTCGGTGAACATCTGTGCCCAGTTGTGGAATCCGATCCACTTCGGCGCGATGCCGACGCCGCCGACCAAGCTGATCTTGTTCAGCGTCATGTAGATCAGGTAGAAGAACGGCACGATCGAGATGGCGGCGAGGATGAGCAGCGCCGGCAGCATCATCTTCACCTCGAAGCTGAACCGGCGCTTGCCCTGCCGGATCGGACGCAGCCGCGCAGCTTCCAGTGCTCTAGACGCCACTGGAGCCTCCGTTGACCGCGTCGTCGACGCCCCGTTTGGCGTCACGCATGGCATCGGCCGGTGACTTGTGCCCGGCGAGCATCTTCGACAGCTCGGTGAAGATCACGGCATCACACTGATTCCAATACGGCACCTTGGGACGCAGCCCGATGTTCTGCGGCTCCCACGCGACCTTCACCGCGTCGTACGGGATCATGTTGGGCGCGTCCGACGGTGGCTTGGTCGCACGCTTCACCTTGGGCATTTGGTAGACCGACTGGCGGGTCGGCGTTCCGCCGCCGACCTTGCTGAACAGGCCGGCCTCCTGAGTCTGCGGCGCCGTCGCCCAGACGAGAAACAGCCAGGCCGCACGCTGCTCGTCGGTGGTGATGTATTTGTTGATGGAGATGCCGGTCCCGCCGTAGTGGTTGGCGCTTCGCGCCGGGCCGGTCGGCAGCGGGGAGAACCCGATCTTGTCGCCTAGCCCGCCCGGCGCAAACCAGCTGGCGGCGTCCTCGTGCCAGCACGGGCACATCGCGATCAGGCCGTCGCCGAAGGCCTCGGCCAGGTCGTTCCAGTCCCAGCTCACGCTGCCGGGATGCGCGACGCTGAGCATCTCGTTGTAGAACTCGGCCGCGCGGATCGCCTCGGGCTGATCGAGCGTGCACGGTCCAGGATCGGTGCTGCCGTACTTGCCGATGTGCTGGCCGTTGTGGAAGTAGTCGCCGCCGTAGGCCCACAACACGTTGGCGAAGTCGTCGTTCAGCGACGTGAACTGCTTCGCCTGATGGCCGGTGCCGTAGGGAACCTCGTCCTGGTTGGTGTTGAACCATCGCGCCATCTGGAGGTACTGGTCCCACGTCGTCTTGATCGACGGCGTCGGGTCGAAGCCGAGATCGTGCTGCATCGCGTCGTGGTACTTCTCGAACAGGTCCTTGCGATAGCACCAGATGATCGTCGGGCAGTCGTAGGGCAGCGCGAGCAGCTTGTCACCGAATCGGCCGGCAGCCAGCAGCTGGGTGGGGACGAAGTCCGCGGTGCCCTTCGGCACCGAGGGCAGCGTCTTGTCGTGCATGAATGTCGAGAGATCGGCGAAGCCGTCGGAGAGCGGCGCCATGATGTTGTAGGGATCGGCGTAGATCACCTGGTACTGGCCGCTGTGTGCGGACAGGTCGAGCGCGACCTTCTGCTCGACCGAGGTCAGTACCAGCTGCGAGATGTTGACGTTGATGCCGGTCAAGTCGACGAACGGCTGGAGATTCGCCGCGATCGCCGAGCTCGGCCCGGTGTTCTCGGAGATGAAGTTCAGCGTCATCCCGCTGTACTGCTTCCAGCCGCTCCCGCCGTGACTGGGGGTCGAGCTGCTACAGCCGGCGAGGCCGGCCGCTGCTGCACCGGCGATGCCCACGCCAGCGGTCTTGAGAAAGGTCTTGCGAGTCATGGCATTCGGGCGTTCGACTCGCATTCGCTTCCCTCCCTCGGCGGACCGCCCAACGTAGGAGGGGCGCCCAGACGTGTCAAGGGAGCGACCCAGGGTTTTTTGCCCTCGACGCGCCCGGTCTACAGAGACGTGTCTTACCCCGGCTGAGGCCGCCAAACCGCCCTTTTTAGTCGCTGAAGTGGGCGAGGGCGCGTAGCGACAGGGCGGTGAGGACGATGCCGGTGACCACGATGGTGAGCACACAGGCCCCCAACGATCCCCATCGGATGTGCGGGCTGAGAACGAGATCGCGCAGTCCGGTGATGACATAGGTCACAGGATTGAAGCGAGCAATCACCTGGAGCGGGCCTGCGAGCTGATCGAGGGGGACGAAGTTGGGGGTGAGGAAGAGCAGCGGGAAGAAGATGATGAACGACGCGTTGGTCGTCTGCACGTTCTTCGTCTTCAGCGCGATCGCAATGGCGATCCCGGCGTAGGCGACGCCCCAGAGCGCGGACAGCACGATGAGCAGCACCACGCCGATGACGCCGGTCTCGACCCGCGCGCCGAACGCGAACCCGACTGCGAGGACGAGCGCGGAGACCGCCAGACCGCGGGCCAGGTCGGCGGCCAAACGTCCCCATACGATGGCGGTACGCCTGATGGGCGCGGCCAACAGCTTGTCGAGGTATCCCACGTCGACGTCGGTGACCATGGCGAGCCCGGAGGTGGCTGAGCTGACCGCGAACACGAGCGACACGGGGATCTGGAACGCGACGTAGTGCTGGCCGTGCAGGAACGGCGTACTCGGCGGGAAGACCCGGTTCACCTGGCCGAGGTTGACGACCAGGAAGAACACCGGGATGAAGAGCGCGGGAATCGTCGCGGCGGGAATGCGCCACACTTCCCGCACGGCTCGGCGGGCCAGCAACATCGTCTCGTTCATGACGTCATCTCCGGGACGCCGCCCTCGATGCGCCGCCCGGTCGAGGCGAGGAACACGTCGTCGAGAGTCGGCTGGGACAGCGAGATCGTGGACGGCCGGATGCCGGCCTCGCCCAGAAGCCGTGCCACGTCGGCTACCGCCGCCGCGCCATTGCCGATGTACACAGCCAATCCCTCCGCCGCGTCGGTGACGTGATCCAGACCCGGGAGCGGCGCCAGCGCGGCGGTCGCCCGATCGTGCTCGGCCGGGTCCAGGCCGATGGTGAGTACGTCGCTACCCAGCTGGGACTTCAACGCGGCCGGGGTGCCCTCGGCGACGATCCTGCCGTCGTCGATGATGGCTACCCGGTTACACAGTTGGTCGGCCTCTTCCAGGTACTGCGTGGTCAGGAAAACCGTGGTACCGAGGGCGTTGATCCGGCGGACCTCCTGCCACACCGTCACCCGACTCGCCGGATCGAGGCCTGTCGTCGGCTCGTCGAGGAACAGGACATCGGGCTCGTGGACGAGTGCCGTCGCCAGGTCCAGCCGCCGCTTCATGCCGCCGGAATAGGTGCCGATCAGCCGGTCGGCAGCGTCGTCCAACCCGACCAGCCGCAGCAATTCGGCGCTGCGTGCCGGCGGGTCGGGGATCTGATAGAGCCCGCACTGCAGCTCCAGCAGTTCCCGCCCCGACTGTCGCTGATCCAGCCCGGCGTCCTGCAACGCCACGCCGATCCGCCGCCGTACCTGCGCCGGATCACGGCGCACGTCCACTCCGGACACCGTGGCCTGCCCGTCGCTGATCGGCAGCAGCGTGCACAGCATCCGCACGGTCGTCGTCTTTCCCGCGCCGTTCGGGCCGAGGAAACCGAAGACCTCGCCCCGATGAACGGCGAGGTCGATGCCCCGCACCGCTTCCAGCTCACCCTGGCCCCGGCCGCCGCGATAGCGCTTCACGAGCCCTTTCACCTCTATGGCGAGGTCGTCCGACGACTCGCTGCTCACGCCGCTCCCATCTTCCGGCCGCACCCGATGGCCGATCCAAAGAGCACTTTAGGCCGTCGATCATCCCCGGCCGGCGTGGGTAAGAGCGCGCTCGGCGGTGGTGACGAGGTCCGCGACGATCTCGGCGGCAGGTGGTACGTCGGTGATGAGGTCGAGGCCTTCGCCGGCCCATACCGGGCGGACGTCCATGTCGCCCCGGGCAGTCGCCTCGGCGTACGCATGCCTCGTGGCGGCGTCGCCGGCGAGTTCGTTCTCCCGGTCCCGCCATCGATCGAGGAACGGGTTGCGCAGCGAGCGGCCGGTGTAGGCGTGCGGCCAGTTCGTGCCGCCGGCGATGTCGAGAATCCGGCTGCGTTGGGTGTCTCCACCCCGCCCGTCGACGAGCGCCTTGGTCACCTCGGGCGCGACGAGAGCCTCTTGGCTGGCCTGGAAACGGGTGCCGATCAACGCGCCCGCGGCGCCGAGCGCCAGCGCGGCGGCGAGACCGCGACCATCGGCGATGCCGCCGGCCGCAAGCACCGGCGTGGGTGTCGCCAGGTCGACGACCGCAGGGACGAACGGAAGGGTCGCGCGTCCACCGCCGTGGCCCCCTGCCTCGGAGCCCTGCGCGACGATGACGTCGGCGCCGGCATCGAGTGCCTGCTTCGCCTCGTCGAGATCGGTCACCTGCACGATCAGGACGGTGCCCGTGTCGCGGATCCGCCCGGCGAGCGGTCTGGGGTCGCCGAAGGACAGCATCACCGCGGCCGGCCGGCGATCCAGCGCCCACGCGACGGTGTCGCCGTCGACCGCCCAGGTGAGAAAGCCGACGCCCCAGGGATTGGTGGTTCGCTCGGCAACGACGGCGAGTTCGCGGGCGAGCCAGTCGCGGCTACCGCGGCCGCCACCCACCAGTCCGAGCCCGCCGCCGTTGGACACGGCCGCGGCGAGCGCCCCGCCCGCGGAACCGGCCATCGGCGCGAGTGCGACCGGATGCTGTACCGCGAGGGCCTTGGTGAACGACGTGTGCATGACCATGGGGACGATCCTAGGTCCGTGGATCGCCCGGCCAGGACTGCTGACGCCGTAGGGTTGGCAGCCGTGCTGCCGCATGTCGTCGCCACCCGCTACGTCACCCCCCTGCGCGAGGGCGGGTCCCTGCCGGGCCTGATGGAGGCCGACGACCTCGGCACCTACGTCGTGAAGTTCCACGGCGCGGGGCAGGGGCGCAAGGCGTTGATTGCGGAGGTCGTCAGCGGTCACCTGGCCCGTGCACTCGGCTTCGCGGTACCCGACCTGGTCACCGTCGACGTCGACCCGGTGCTTGCGGCGGGCGAGCCCGACCAGGAGGTGCAGGACCTGCTCCGGGCCAGCGGCGGGCTGAATCTCGGGATCGACTACCTGCCGGGCGCGCTCGACTTCGACCCCGCGGCCTTCCCCGTCGAACCGGTGCTGGCCGGCCAGGTGCTGTGGTTCGACGCGTTCGTCGGCAACGTCGACCGGTCGTGGCGCAACCCGAACATGCTCTATTGGCACGGCACGCTGTACCTCATCGACCACGGCGCGACCTTGACCTTCCACCACAACTGGTCCGGTGCGGCGAGTGCATCGGGCCGGAGTTACGACGCCGGCGATCACTCGCTGATCGCGTTCGCACCGGAGGTCGAGGCGGCCGATGCGCACCTCGCGCCGCAGGTCACGACCGACCTCCTTCAGGAGACGGTGGCGCAGATCCCGGACCGGTGGCTCGAGGACGAACCAGGATTCACCGACGCGGCCGAGCTGCGCGCGGCGTACGTCGAACAGCTCGCCTCCCGACTGCAGAAGCGCGACAGCTGGCTCTCGGGCCTGCGATCCGGCGCCGCCCGCGATCGGGATCCGGAGCCCGCCCGGCGCGGGTCGGGTCGGCCTGGCTGGCTTTCGGACGCACTCGGGGTGCGCCCGGAGAAGGGAGCGCCGCGGTGACCGGCAAGCGGGAGGCGTTCGAATACGCGGTCCTGCGGGTGATGCCGAGAGTGGACCGCGGGGAAGCCATCAATGCCGGCGTGGTCGTCTATTGCCGTCCGCTGGATTACCTCGGATCGCGGATCCACCTCGACGAGGCCCGGCTGCGTGCGCTGGACCCGACCGCCGACCCGCGGGTGATCGACCTGGCCCTACGCGCAGCGGCGGATGTCTGTGCGGCGAACGGCGACGCGGGGCCGGCCGGGCGGGAAGACATCGGCCGGCGGTTCCGTTGGCTGACCGCGCCGCGGAGCACCGTCGTACAGCCCGGACCGATCCACACCGGGCTGACCTGCGATCCGGACGCCGAGGCCGACCGGCTCCTGCGGGTGCTGGTCCTCTCCGTGGAGGAATGACGGGAGGTGTCAGGCGGTCTTGCGGCGGGGCTGCGCGGCGGAGATGGTGCGCCGACCGCAGACCTCCCAGCCGGAGTGCGGCCGGACGATGACGTGCTGCCCCGACCCGGCGCCGTGGATCACGGCCTCACCCTTGGCGGAGAAGCAGCTCAGCAGCCACCACGAGTGCTCGCGGCAAGCACGAAGGGTGGTGCGAGCCATTCCGCAGGCCTGCTCGATCTCCCAGTCAGCACGGCTCCGACATCCGATCTTGTCGCACAGGACCGACTTCGGCATCGCGCTGCTGGTGACCTCCGTCATGCGGACCTCCGTGAATCGGGGCGGCGACTCGGTGTGAATCCGACGGCGTCGTCATCACGCGGCACACGGCCGATCCGTCGCACGTCCGAGTTGCGCCAACCACTGGCCCCCTTTCTTCCCCCTTTCCGGCTGCCCCAAACGCTCTTGGGTCTGGGCGGATCGGACGGGTGGCGGAACGTCGGCCGGGCCAATCGGCGTACTAGATCGATTCACAATTCCGGAGATCCTGGGAAAGCCCGCCGAGACGCGAAATGCGCCGGAAATAGTACGAGTAGTCAGACAGGAATCCGGGATTCGGCGAGAGTGAGCTCCCGCTCGACCTCGGAGGGTCCGAAGTGTCGGATGGCCCAATCGACCTGGCGCAGGCTCATCGCGGCCCAGTAGGCCCGCAGGGTCGGCCGGTCTAACCAGTCGTCGATCAGCCGGTCGAGCCAGGCCACCGTGTCGGGGTCGGCGCCCAACGGCGCCGCGGAGAACCGCAGGGTCACGAGCATGAACCGGCGGTCGCCGCGGGCGATGCCATCCCAGTCCACGATGCCGGTGATGGAGCCGTCCTCGTCGACCAGGACGTTTTCGGGGTGGAAGTCCAGGTGGACCAGATCGTCGCCCTGCATCGTCGCCTGGCCGGTCTCACCGACCTTGCGCACCCACGCGAGCAGCCGGGCCGTTCGCGGGCTGTACGCCGCCAGCGACTCATGCACGCTGAACCCCGGGCCGCTCCTCCGCAGATGAAGGTCCGGCGGGGGCACGTCGGGGCGGTCGGCGAGCAGCCCGCGGCACCGGTCGATGAGCGCCACCATCGCCTCGACCACGTGCCGGGCGGCGCGTTCGGGCGGCTGTCCCGGGAGCCGCTCCTGCACGATCGCGACCGCTCCGGGGACCACGGTGACCAGCTCGTAGTGGGGCACGGGCAGGCCGCGGGAGCGCGCGAGCCGCAGGATGTCGGCGGTTTGGCGCACCGCACCGGCGGTTCCGTGTCCTCGGGTGAGCACCCCGTCCCGCCCGTCCGGCCAGCGGACGAACGCCGCACCGACCTGTCCCCCGGGAGCCGGGCCGAGCAGCTCGAGGTCCGTGCCGGCGTAATCGTTGACCAACTGGACAAAGGTGCGCGCGTCGAGCCGCGCGACCGGCGCAAGCGCGGGATGGTCGGGCACGAGCGAGCAATGTAGTGGAGATCCCGAGTGGACATCACGGTGGAGGAGCGCGATGAGCGACCAACTGGAACCGATGCCCGAGGACTGGCGGCGTGCCCTTGCCGTGGTCGCCCACCCGGACGACCTCGAGTACGGCGCCGCCGGTGCGGTCGCGGCCTGGACCGCGGCCGGGCGGGACGTCGCGTATCTCTTGGTCACGCGTGGTGAGGCGGGGATCGACGGGATGGCGCCCGACGAGGCCCGGTTGGTCCGGGAGGGCGAGCAGCGGGCCAGCGCGGCGGTGGTCGGCGTCGACACCGTCGAGTTCCTCGACTACGGCGACGGCCGGATCGAGGCCGGGCTGGCCCTCCGGCGCGATCTCGCCCGGTCGATCCGCCGGCACCGGCCCGAGCTGATCGTCACTCTGAACCACCACGACACCTGGGGTCCGGGCTCCTGGAACACCCCCGACCACCGTGCGGTCGGACGGACCGTGCTGGACGCCTCCGCCGATGCCGGCAACCGCTGGATCTTCCCTGAGCTCGCCGACGAGGGCTTCGAACCGTGGGCCGGGACGAGGTGGGTAGCGGTGGCCGGCTCGCCGCAGCCCACCCATGCCGTCGACACGACCGACACCCTCGACCTCGCGGTGCTGTCCCTCGCGGCGCACCGCAGCTACATCGAGGCACTGAGCGGTCAGCAACCCGAGGCCTACGCCCGGGAATTCCTCACCCGCGCGAGCTCGGGCGTCGCCGACCGGTTCGGCGGGCGAGCCGCTGTGTCGTTCGAACTGATCGGCCGCTGAGCGGTCAGGACGGGTCGAAGCCCCATGCGTTCCACGCGTCGACCTCGATCCAGGCGCTGACCCGCTTCCGGTCCCGGTTGGGGTAGGCCGATCCGGTGTAGTGCCGGGAAACCCGGTCGATGCCGGACAGATCGGGGTCGTCCTCCAGCGAGACCACCGAGCCCTGCAGGCTCACGTGCCGGTACCAGTTCGGTCCGTCCAGGACGGTCAGCGAGACCCGCGGGTCGGACCGCAGGTAGTGCAGCCGGCGCCGCTCGGCGTCCATGTTGACCAAGATCCGGCCGTCGTCCCAGACGTACCAGGTGGCGACCGTGACGGCCGCGCCGTCGGGGCGCACCGTTGCGATGATCGCGGGATTCGGTTCGGCCAGTACGGCGTCGATGTTCGTCGGGACGGGCGGCTTTGCCATGTCTGCTGCTCCTCGGGTCCCTCGTGTCGGATCCAGGTGTCGCCGTCCAGATCCTCTCGCGGCGCGCAGCGCCGTGATCACGAGGGCCTGGCCGGACCGATGTGGGGTCATACGTCCGCCGCCGACGTGCCGGCCTAGGCGACATCGTGCGCCGTACTCGCATCTTCGGCGCAAATCTGCGAGTAGGACGCACGATGTCGACCCCTTCGCGGGGTGGCGTTCGTTCAGTCGTCGGCTACGGGTCGTCCGACGTGTCGCCACGTCGTACAGCGATGCGGCAGGCGGTGTCGACCCCTCCCGGATCGCCGGCCCTACAACTCTCAGCTGTCGGTCAGCGGGAGGACCAACTGCGGCGTCGTGATGGTGTGGTCGGCGCGCAGCGGGCGTACCGCCGTGCCGATCGCGAAGAACTCCGTCGTATGCCCGCCCCACCGGTGCGGCAGCGAGAGCAGCTGTACGCCGACGATGCCCTCGGCCTGCAGCTGCTCGGCCTCGGCCTGCATGCGGCTCATCGCCAGCTCCCGGGCGTCGTACAGCGCCTCGGTGAATTGCGGGATCTCGACGTTCTGCCCGATGTTGCCCATCGTCTGCCAGAACCGCTGGTGGGCGATGTGGTAGACGCACGAGCCCATGACCATGCCGAGCGGCGCGTAACCGGCCTGCACGAGGGTCCAGAAGTCCTGGCCGGTCAGGTCGGAGGTGAAGGGCTTCCCGGTGTTGTTGCGCCAGTTGTCGCCGTCGTCGGCCTTGACCGCGGTGCCGACCGCGATGAACTCGGCGAGATCGCTGCCGAACTCCTTGAATTCGATGTCGAGCCGGACCCCGACGATTCCGTCGGCGCCGAGCACATCCGCTTCGGACTCCATGCGGGTCATGGCCAGCTCACGGGCGTGGTACATGGCGCTGGAGAGGGTGTCGAGCTCCTGGTTCTTGCTCCATCGGCCCATCTGGAAACCGACGTGGTAGATGCTGGTGCCCAGCACCAGGCCGAGCGGTCGGAAGCCGGCTTCGCGGACGAGCAGGAACTCGTTGACGCTCAGGTCCGAGGTGAACAGGCTCGTGGCCTGGCCCGGTCGCATCTCGGCCAGGCGGCGCATGGCATCGGTCGGGACGCCACCCTGTTCGGTCGGGATCTCGGTCACTTGCGCTCCGTTCTGCCGGATGGTTGGGTCCGCGGTCGCAGCGGGAGGATGGTCAACGCCGAGGTCGGCGCCGCCTCCTCGCGGTGGAAACGCGCCACCGTGGTGCCGAACACCATCGATTCGCAGACGTGGTCACGGTGCCCCTCGCCGGGCTCGATCGACCACACGTGCATGGTCATCCGGGACACGATCGCGCCGTCGGCACCGGCCGCGCGCACCGCGCCCTCGAAGAGGTGCCGGGCGTCGGCCCGGACGTGGGTGACCAACTCGGTGTAGCCGGTCACCTCGACGTTGCCCGCACCCCAGGACGACTGGGCCATGGTGCGGTAGTCGTCGTGACGTACGCCGACCGAGATGCCGATGCCGATCGTGACGGGCACCCACCCGGCGGTCATCAGCTTGGCGACGTCCTGGCCGGGCAGGTCGGTGACGAAGGGTCGGGCCGGCCGATCGGGCGCGCGGGCCCGGACGGCGGTGCCCAGCGCGACGAACTCGCGGTTGCCGCCCCCCAGGCGCTCCGCGGACAGCCGCACCCCGACGATGCCGTCGGCGCCCACCTGGATCGCCTCGGTCGCCATCCGTTCCAGCGCCGTGTTGTAACCGCGGTAGAGGGCGTCGACGTAGGGCTTGTAGCCCGAATACTGGCTGCCGGCCTGCCCGCTGGTCACGGTCGGCGTCGAGTAACCCCCGCCGTAGCCGTAGCCGCCGTACTGATAGCCGTAGCCGTACCCGCAGCCCCGATAGCCCTGCCAGCCGATCTGCTCGACCATGCACCCCATGACCTCGCCCACCGGGCTGAGGCCGACCGCCTCGACGCCGGCCGCACCGGCGACGGGGAGCAGCGAGGTGCGGAGTCCGGACCGGCCGAACCGCTCCATCCGGGCAGCGGCCGCCGGGGGCAGTCCGTGACCGTCCCAGTCCGCCACAAGACCTCCTGACCCGCCCGAACGATGACCACGGTGGTGACGGGCCGCCTGGGCCGTCACCCGGCTTCGACGATACGCGCGCGGACCAGCACTCTCACTGATCGCTGCCGGCGGCGGCGCGCTCGTCCGGTTCTGCCACGATGGCTTCCCATGACCACTGGCAACAGACAGGACGGGCGCCGATGACGGCCCCGCTACGGGTCGGCGTCGTCGGCGCCGGCGGCATCGCGTCGCCGCACCTTGCCGCCTGGCGGCGGCTCGGCGCGAAACTGGCGATCCACTCGACCGACGGCCAGGCGCCGGCGCTGGCCGCGCGGCACGAGGCGACGGTGTGCCGGAGCCTCGACGAGTTGCTGGCCGCCGCTGATGTGGTGGACGTATGTACGCCGACCTTCACCCACGACGAGATCGTGATCGCCGCGGCCCGGGCCGGCCGGCACGTGATCTGCGAGAAGCCGCTCGCCCGCACCCACGCGAAGGCCGCGGCGATGATCGAGGCCTGCCGCTCGGCCGGCGTGGCGCTCTATCCCGGCCAGGTCGTCCGGTTCTACCCGGCGTACGCCGCCGCCAAGCGGGCCGTCGACGAGGGAGGCATCGGCACGCCCGCCGTACTGCGGTTCTCCCGCCGGGGTGCCGGCCCGAGTCGGGGCTGGTTCCACGACGTCGGCCTGTCCGGCGGGATCATCGTCGACCAGATGATCCACGACATCGACTTCGCCCGGTGGATCGCCGGTGACGTCGAACGGGTCTTCGCCCGGATCACCGGCGGCGATCCCGAGCCGACGACGGCGTACGCCGTCCTGACGCACGAGAGTGGTGCGCTCACCCACATCACCGGCGCCTGGGGTCATCCGCGGACGGTGTTCCGCACCAGCTTCTCGCTGAGCGGGTCCAGTGGCCTGCTCGTAGACGACTCGACCCGGCGTCCGGCGGTGACGTGGGACCTGGCCGAGCCCGACCCGCAGGGCGGTGGGCTGCTGCCGCTCGACGCGCACACCGAGTCGCCGTTCCTCACCGAGCTGCGGGAATTCGCCGGGGCGCTCGACGGCGGGCCGCCGACCCGGGTCGGAGCCGAAGACGGACTGGCCGCGCTCGACATCGCGCTCGCCGGACTGGAATCCGCCCGGACCGGCCGAGCCGTGAGCCCGAAGGAGATGACCGAGTGACCCCGGCACCGATGACGGCCGACCGACCGCTGAAGGTCGGCCTGTTGTCCTTCGCCCATGTGCATGCCGCAGGCTATGCGTCGCTGCTGCGGTCGCGTCCGGACGTGGCGCTGTTGACCGCCGACCCGGAGTCGGCGCTCGGAGCGCCCGGTGAGGTTCGCGGTCGGGAGTTGGCGGAGAAGCTGGACGTCGACTATGTCGACGACTACGACGAGCTCTTCGCCTGGGCGCCGGACGCAGTGGTGGTGTGCAGCGAGAACGCCCGGCACCGCGGCCTCACCGAGCGGGCCGCGGAGGCCGGAGTTCATGTGCTGTGCGAGAAGCCGCTCGCGACGACGCTGGACGACGCCGACGCCATGATCTCCGCATGCACGCGCTCCGGCGTCACGCTGATGACGGCGTACCCGGTGCGCTTCCACCCGGGGTTCCGGGCCATGCGGGCGCGGCTGCACGGTGGTGGGCTCGGCCCGATCCGCTCCGCGTCGGGCACCAACAACGGGCGGATCCCGATCGCCGCGCGCAGCTGGTTCGCCGACCCGGAGCTGGCCGGCGGCGGCTCGTTGATGGACCACACCGTGCACCTGGCGGATCTGCTCGACGACCTGCTCGACGCCCGCGCGGTGGAGGTCTACGCCCAGACCAACCGGATCGTGCACCCCGAGGTGGAGGTCGAGACCGGCGGGTTGGTCACGGTCACCTACGACGACGGCACGGTGGCGACCATCGACTGCAGCTGGAACCGCCCCGAGACCTTTCCGACCTGGGGAGGTCTGACGCTCACCGTGGAGGGAGCCGGCGGATCGGCGTCCTTCGACGCGTTCGGGCAGGCCGTCGACGGATTCGACGACCGCAGCGGGGGAGCGGTCTGGCGGAGCTACGGCACCAACCTCGACGCCCTGATGATGGAGGAGTTCCTGTCCTCGATCCGTGAGGGGCGCCCGGCCCGGCCCGACGGTGCGGTCGGCCGGCGCACGCTACAAATCGTGCTCGCCGCCTACGCGTCCGCGACCGAGGGCCAGCCGGTCCAGCTACCCCAGTCCGCGTGAACGTGGCGTTCAAGCCGAGTCGTGGTCCACGCGGTACTTGATGTGGGTGACGCCGGGCGAGGCGACCACCTTCACGGGCTCGAGGGTGGGGTCGCCGACATTGTCGAGTAGCCGCTCCCCGGCTCCGAGAACGACCGGGGCGATGTGTAGATAGAGCTCGTCCAGCAACCCCGCCGCGAGGTACTGCTGTACGGCGCTCGCTCCGCCGGCCACCAGGATGTTCTTCCCGCCCGCGGCACTGCGGGCCTGCTCGAGCGCGGACTCGATCCCGTCGGTGACGAAGTTGAAGGTCGTGCCGCCCTGCATCGGCAGCGGCTCACGCTTGTTGTGGGTGAGGACGAAGACCGGGACATGGAACGGCGGGTCCTCGCCCCACCAGCCCCGCCACGACTCGTCCCACGGACCGGCCCCGGCGAACATCTTGCGGCCCATGATGACCGCGCCGACACCGGTGGAGACCTCGTCGATGACATCGGAGCTGGTGGTCCGCTCGCCTTCCTCCAGCCCGTGGCGCCGGCGCCAGCTGTCGGTGTTGAACGCCCACTCGTGAAGGCGCTCGCCGCCTTGTCCGAGCGGATCCTTGGCGGTCTGGTTTGCCCCGGCGACGAAGCCGTCGAGCGAGACCGAGATGTGGCAGGTGAGTGTGTTCATGCGCCTATGACCCCCGGCGGTTGAGGAATTCATCGCTTCGGTGCTCGGGTCAGTCGTGTCGACCGGTCAGGGCGAGTCGGGTGCCGAGGCCGATCATCACCAGGCCGCCCGCACCTCCGATCCGTTCGAGCCGTCGGGGCGAGCGGGCGAACCAGGTGCGCAGGCCGCCCGCCGCGATGCCCCACGCGGTGTCGGAGACCAACGCGATCAAGATGAAGATCACGCCGAGGACGATCAGCTGCAGCGGAACGTGGCCGGCGGATCGGTTGGCGAACTGCGGAAGGATCGCGGCGAAGAAGATGAGCGACTTCGGGTTGGTGAGCCCCACCACGACGCCGTCGAGGAGTGTCCGCCGGTCGGTGCGTGGTGCGACGGCGGGCTCGAGGAGCGTGACCAGCGAGCGACGGTCCCGGATCGCCTTGATCCCGAGCAGGATCAGATAGGCGGCGCCGACCAGCTTCATGATGGTGAACACCAGGACGGACTCTTCGACCAGCGCACCGACACCGACCGCAACGGCGACCACGATCACGCCTTCGCCCAATGCGTTGCCGACCACCGTCCGCAGCGCGGCGCGGCGACCGTAGGAGAGCGCGCGGCTGACGACGAAAAGGACGCTGGGTCCGGGGATGACGATGAGCACGAACGCGGTCAGCGCGAAGACGGCGAGGCGGTCCGGCGCGATCATCGTGCAACGGTAACCCGTGAGGTCTTCCGTCGTGCGACCCCGCGGGTTAGGGTTGCCTAACCTAATGCTGGTACGGTTCGCGCCGTTGGCACCGCACCCCGGAGGAGTAACTCGCCATGGGCCTCGGACAGACCCTGCTGCTCGGCTTCATCGCCGGAGTCACGATCGTGCTCGGCCTCCCGGTGGGACGGCTGCGCCGACCCGCACCCAACCTGCGTCTGATGCTCAACGCGATCGCTGTCGGAGTACTGCTGTTCCTCGTCTGGGACGTGCTGTCGGCGGCGTACGAGCCGATCGACACCGCGCTGACCCACCTGCACGATCACAGCGGCGGGATCGGGCCGGTGTTCGGCTACGGCATCCTCTTCGGCGCCGGGCTGATCGTCGGGCTGATGTCGCTGGTCTACTACGAGCGGTCGCTCGGCAAGCGGGCGGCCACGCCGCGCCGGGCGGGGCCTGGCGCGATGACGGCGGGGGAGCTCGACGTCGACCATCGGTCCGGGATCGCGACCTGGGCGCCCGCCCGCCGGCTCGCTCTGCTGATCGCCGTGGGGATCGGCCTGCACAACTTCGCCGAAGGGTTGGCGATCGGCGGATCGGCCGGCAGCGGCGACATCAGCCTCGCGGTGCTGCTGGTGATCGGGTTCGGTCTGCACAACGCAACCGAAGGGTTCGGCATCACCGCGCCCCTGACCGCCGACATTGAGGCCGACCGACCGAGCTGGCCGTTCCTGCTGATGCTGGGCCTGATCGGCGGTGGCCCCACCTTCCTCGGCACCTTGATCGGGCACTCCGTCACCTCTGAGCCGGTCAGCGTCATCTTCCTGACCCTGGCCGCCGGCTCGATCCTCTACGTCGTGATCCAGCTGATCGGTGTCGGGTCGAAGTCCAGTCGCCGCGATCTACTCGCCTGGGGCATACTGATCGGCCTGCTGGCGGGCTTCATCACCGACTTCATCGTCACCGCCGCCGGCGTCTGAGGCTTTCCGGTTCACCGGGGACCACCCGGGACCGGGAGGCGCTGATCGTGAGTACACGGAGCAGATGTACTACTCCGAGCACGGCGACTACGAGATGAACAACCACGTCGTGGAGTACGAACGCGACCGCCGCATCGGCTGGGAGCCGGAGGCCGGGTGTGGACACCCGGACGCCTCCGCGCCCGATGCGCGATGGGGGCAGCGCCCGAGGACGAGCGCGTCGCCATGGACGGCGGTCGGATCTGGATCGAGAGCATGAGCAAAACCCTCGAGCGGCTCGACGAGTTATGCACCGGACGCCCGGATACTGCAGAGACACATACTTCGCCGAGCTAATCTTCCTGGACGCAGTCGTGCGTCAACGCCGCCGCCGTATATAGCTCGTTAATACTTTCGTCGCGCGCGTATCAGGGCCGTCTTCATGGTGACAGTTGTCCGTGACCGCGCGTTGAATCGGGGCGTCGTCGAGCACTCGCCGAAAGGTACCGAGTGGCTCGGGTTCGTCTCGAGAGCGAGGAAGTCATGACGGACTTCATCTTCGTCCTGGTCATTCTGGGTGTCTTTGGTCTGCTGGCCCTGGCGGCGAAGGGAGCCGAGAAGCTGTGAGCGCCGCCAATCTGGTCGGACTCATCCTGGCCGCACTCCTGACAGTTTTCCTCGTCCTCGCGCTAGTGTTCCCGGAGCGGTTCTGAATGAGTGACACCACCGCCGTCATCATCTTCATCGCCTCGCTTGCGGTGGCGTTGGCCATCACCTATCGCTTCCTCGGCGACTACATGGCCCGCGTCTTCACACGGACGAGCCACAGCCGCGTTGAGCGCGGGGTCTACCGACTGACCGGGGTCAACCCGGACGTCGAGCAGCCGTGGCCGACGTACCTGCGGAGCATGCTGGCGTTCTCCCTGGTCTCCGTGCTCTTTCTCTACTTGTTCCTGAGGATTCAGCACGCATTGTTCCTCAACCTCGGCTTTCCGGGATTCAAACCTGACCTCGCGTTCAACACCGCTGCCAGCTTCGCCACCAACACCAACTGGCAGGCGTACTCCGGTGAGTCCGCCGCCGGCTACCTGGTGCAGATGGCCGGTCTGGCCGTCCAGAACTTCGTGTCCGCCGCGGTCGGCATCGTCGTCGCCATCACGTTGGTACGCGGCTTCGCGCGACACCGGACCAACAAGCTCGGAAACTTCTGGGTGGACCTGACCAGGACCTGCCTGCGGATCCTGCTCCCGATCTCGTTCGTCATGGCGATCGTCTTCATCGGTGCCGGCGCGATCGACAACTTCCACGCCTTCACCACCGTCACGACGGTCACCGGCGGCAAACAGTCCATTCCCGGGGGCCCGGTCGCCTCGCAGGAGGCCATCAAGCAGTTCGGAACCAACGGCGGCGGCTTCTTCAACGCCAACTCGGCGCACCCGTTCGAAAACCCCACGACGTGGACCAACTGGATCCAGATCTACCTGCTGCTCGCGATCAGTTTCTCGCTGCCGCGGACCTTCGGGCGGATGGTGGGCGACCGGCGGCAGGGACGGGCAATCGTCGCGGTGATGGCCCTGCTCGCGCTGATCAGTGTCGGAGTGAACGTCGGCTACCAGGTCGCCCATCACGGGACCGTGCCGGTCGCCGTCGGCGCCTCGACCGAAGGGACGGAGGCACGCTTCGGTGTACCGCAATCGGCGGTATTCGCGTCCTCAACGACCCTGACCTCGACGGGCGCCGTCGACTCGTTCCACGACTCCTACACATCGATCGGCGGCATGGTGACGATCGTCGACATGGGGTTGGGCGAGATCGCGCCCGGCGGCACCGGGTCCGGCCTGTACGGCATTCTCGTGCTCGCGATCATCGCGGTGTTCGTCGCCGGGCTGATGATCGGGCGAACACCGGAGTATCTCGGGAAGAAACTCGGCGGACGCGAAATCAAGTTCGCCGCGTTATACATCCTGGCTACTCCCGCCTGTGTCCTCATCGGTACGGCGTTTGCGATGGCGTTACCCGGCGAACGGGCCAGCATGCTCAATTCCGGCCCGCACGGTCTGTCCGAGGTGCTCTACGCCTTCATGTCGGCGAGCAACAACAACGGCTCGGCGTTCGCCGGGTTGTCGGTGGATACCACCTGGTGGAACACCGCCCTTGGCCTGGCCATGTTGGTCGCGCGGTACCTGCCGATGGTGTTCGTCATCGCACTGGCCGGGTCGCTGGCTCAACAGAAACCGGTCCCCGAATCGGCCGGAACCCTGCCGACGTATCGACCGCAGTTCGTCGGAATGGTGGCCGGCGTCGTCATCATCGTCGTCGCACTCACCTATTTCCCCGCGCTCGCGCTGGGACCGCTCGCAGAAGGGCTGCACTAAATGACCGTCATTCCGGCCGAGGTTCCGATGACCGAGGCGGCGTCCGAGCCGAACGGCCCGCGGCGGGTATCCGGCGGACTGCTCGACCCGAAGCAGCTGTGGCGGTCGACCCCGGACGCCCTGCGCAAGCTCGATCCACGCACCCTGTGGCACAACCCGGTCATGTTCATCTGCGAGATCGGTGCAGTGTTCACGACGGTGCTGGCGATCGCCAACTCCAGTGTCTTCGGCTGGCTGATCACCGCGTGGCTGTGGCTCACGGTCTACTTCGCGAACCTCGCCGAGGCGGTGGCCGAAGGACGAGGCAAGGCGCAGGCCGAGACGCTGCGTCGCGCCAAGACCGACACCATGGCCCGGCGGCTGCTCGCGTGGGACCCGGATCGGCCGGTCGCCGTCGACCGGGTGGAGTCGGTGTCCGCGCCGCAACTACAGATGGGCGACCACGT
This sequence comes from Mycobacteriales bacterium, assembly GCA_036497565.1. Lineage (NCBI taxonomy): Bacteria > Bacillati > Actinomycetota > Actinomycetes > Mycobacteriales > Mycobacteriales bacterium. The sequence continues at coordinate 12,942 of DASXJE010000219.1, read as the reverse complement.
GGTCGTCGCCGCAGGGGAGACGATCCCGGCGGACGGCGACGTCGTCGACGGCGTCGCCAGCGTCGACGAGTCCGCGATCACCGGTGAATCCGCGCCGGTAATCCGCGAATCGGGCGGTGACCGGTCGGCGGTGACCGGAGGGACGAAGGTGCTCTCCGACCAGATCGTCGTCGAGGTGACACAACGGCCGGGGGAGAGCTTCATCGACCGGATGATCGCTCTCGTCGAAGGCGCGTCGCGCCAGAAGACCCCCAACGAGATCGCGCTCAACATCCTGCTCGCGGCGTTGACTGTCATCTTCCTGCTCGCCGTCGCCACTCTGCAGCCGCTGGCCATCTTCTCCAAGGTCAGCCAGCCCGGCGTCCCCGACACCGCCGCCCTGGGCGCGCAGGGACTCAGCGGCATCGTTCTCGTCAGCCTCCTCGTCTGTCTGATTCCGACGACCATCGGTGCGCTGCTCTCGGCCATCGGTATCGCCGGCATGGACCGGCTCGTGCAACGGAATGTGCTCGCCATGTCCGGTCGGGCCGTCGAGGCGGCCGGCGACGTCAACACCCTGCTGCTCGACAAGACGGGCACGATCACGCTCGGAAACCGGCAGGCGAGCGAGTTCATACCGGTGACCGGGGTCGACGCAGCGGAGCTCGCCGACGGCGCCCACTTGTCCAGCCTCGCCGACGAGACACCCGAGGGCCGCAGCATCGTCGTCCTCGCCAAGACCGAATACGGCCTGCGGGAACGGACCGAAGGCGAACTCGGCGGCGCGACCTTCGTCGAGTTCAGCGCCCAGACCCGGATGTCCGGCGTAGACCTCGCGTCGCACAACGGCCGACCGCGCCAGGTCCGCAAGGGCGCGGCCGCGGCGGTGATCGCGTGGGTGCGGGAGAGCGGGCAGCAGGTGCCCGATGAGATCGGCTCGACCGTCGACGGCATCTCGGCCTCGGGTGGCACGCCGCTCGTCGTCGCCGAGAAGGTCGACGGTAGAGCACGCGTCCTCGGCGTCATCCACCTCAAGGATGTCGTGAAGCAGGGCATGCGGGAGCGCTTCGACGAGATGCGTCGGATGGGCATCCGCACCGTCATGATCACCGGCGACAACCCGCTGACCGCCAGGGCGATCGCCGACGAGGCCGGTGTCGACGACTTTCTCGCCGAAGCGACGCCCGAGGACAAGATGGCGCTGATCCGCAAGGAGCAGGAGGGCGGGAAGCTTGTCGCGATGACCGGGGACGGCACCAACGACGCCCCCGCACTCGCCCAGGCCGACGTCGGCGTCGCGATGAACACCGGTACGTCGGCGGCCAAAGAGGCCGGCAACATGGTCGACCTCGACTCCAACCCCACGAAGCTGATCGAGGTCGTGGAGATCGGCAAGCAACTGCTGATCACCCGCGGCGCTCTGACAACCTTCTCGATCGCCAACGACGTCGCGAAGTACTTCGCGATTATCCCGGCAATGTTTGCCGGCGTCTACTCGGGTCTGGGCAGGCTCAACATCATGGGGCTGCACTCGCCGGAGTCGGCAATCCTGTCGGCCGTCATCTTCAATGCGCTCGTCATCATCGCGTTGATCCCACTGGCACTTCGTGGCGTGCGCTATCGCCCGAGCAATGCCGCAAGCATGCTCCGTCGCAACCTCTACATCTACGGTGTCGGCGGTCTGATCGCGCCGTTCATCGGAATCAAGCTCATCGACCTGCTCATCCAGTTCATCCCGGGAATCAGGTAACAATGGACCGCCTACCCAATTGGCTCCGTCAGCACATCGCCGCGCTACGGATCCTGCTCGTGTTCACCGTCGTCCTCGGCGTCGCCTACCCGCTGGTGGTCTTCGGCATCGGTCAGATCCCCGGCCTGAACAGCAGGGCGAACGGGTCGTTCGTCAATGCCGCCGACGGAAAGCGGGTCGGATCGTCGCTGATCGGCCAGTCGTTCACCGACAAGGCCGGCAACGCGATCCCGAAGTACTTCCAGAGCCGGCCCTCGGCCGCCGGGGACGGCTACGACCCGACCGCCAGCTCGGCCAGCAACCTCGGTCCGGAGAACATCGTTGACACGCTGCCCAACCCGAAGGACAAGGCCGACACCGGTACCCAGAGCCTGCTCACCCAGGTCTGCAGCCGCAGCCTCGCCGTCGGGAAGTCCGACGGGGTCAGCGGGGCCCGGCCGTTCTGTACGCCGGACGGCGTGGGTGCGGTGCTGTCCGTCATCCACAGCAACGGGACCGTCGGCCGGGTCGTGCGGGTCGTGAGCGTCAACCAGGCCTGCCCGACGACGCCGTTCCTGTCCCGGTACGACGGGGTACGCGTCGAGTGCGCGAAGTTCGGCGAGGACTACAGCCGTGGGGTGACGGTCCCGATCCGGGGCAACGCACCCGCCGATCCGGCCGTCCCTGCCGACGCGGTGACCGCGAGCGGCAGCGGACTGGACCCGGAGATCTCCCCGGCGTACGCGGCCATCCAGGTCGACCGGGTGGCCCGGGCCCGCGGGATCGCTCCGGCGACGGTGCGCAGTCTGGTCCGCGCCCAGACCCGGGGTCGCGGCCTCGGCTTCCTGGGCGAGCCGGGCGTCAACGTGGTCAAGCTCAACCTGGCTCTCGACGATCTGCACCGCGGCTGAGCCGCGGTCGATCGCCGCACCGCCTGACGCTCGACCCAGGGTGCTTGTACGTTCGAGTCGTACGTTCACTAGGGGACGTGTGGTGCGGAAAGGACGGCGACATGGCCTTCGCAACGGTCAACCCGGCGACGGGTGAGACGGTCAAGACCTTCGACTCGCTCACCCACGACGAGGTCGAGGAGCGGATCGCCCTGGCGGCGGCGACCTTCGACTCCTTCCGGCGGACGGCGTTCGTCCAGCGGGCGGAATGGATGACCCGCGCCGCCGACCTGCTGGAGCAGGAGCAGGACGCGATCGCCGCGACTATGACGACGGAGATGGGGAAGACGCTCGTCTCCGCGCGGGCGGAGGCAGTGAAGTGCGCCACCGGGATGCGCTATTACGCGGAGAACGCCGAGTCCTTCCTCTCCGACGTCCCGGCCGACGCGGGGGCGGTCAACGCCAGCCGGGCCTACGTGCGCTACCAGCCGCTCGGCGTCGTACTTGCAGTGATGCCGTGGAACTTCCCGCTCTGGCAGGTGGTCCGCTTCGCCGCACCGGCCCTGATGGCCGGCAACGTCGGCCTGCTCAAGCATGCCTCCAACGTCCCGCAGACCGCGCTCTACCTCGGTGAGCTCTTCACCCGCGCCGGCTTCCCGTCCGGCTGTTTCCAGACCCTGCTCATCGGGGCGGGCGACGTCGAGGCCGTGCTGCGCGACCCCCGGGTCGCCGCCGCCACCCTCACCGGCAGCGAGCCGGCCGGCCGGTCGGTGGCGAAGATCGCCGGCGACGAGGTCAAGAAGACGGTCCTCGAACTCGGCGGCAGCGACGCCTTCGTCGTCATGCCCTCGGCCGACCTCGACAGGGCCGTCTCGACGGCGGTCACCGCCCGGGTGCAGAACAACGGACAGTCCTGCATCGCCGCGAAGCGGTTCATCGTCCACACCGACGTCTACGACGACTTCGCCGCGCAGTTCGTCGAGCGGATGTCGTCACTGGTCGTCGGCGATCCGGCCGACGAGGACACCGACGTCGGTCCGGTCGCCACCGAGCAGGGTCGCACCGACCTCGAGGAACTCGTCGCCGACGCCGTGAGCAAAGGTGCGCAGGTCCTCTGCGGCGGACAACGCCCGGACCGGCCGGGCTGGTTCTACCCACCGACGGTGCTCGCCGGCATCACCACACAGATGCGGCTCTACGCCGAGGAGTCCTTCGGTCCGGTCGCGACTCTGTTCCGCGCCGCCGACATCGACGAGGCCATCGACATCGCCAACGCGACGACCTTCGGCCTGGGCTCCAACGCCTGGACCTCCGACCCGCCGGAGCAGGAGCGCCTCGTGGCCGACCTCGCCGCGGGGCAGGTCTTCGTCAACGGGATGGTGACCTCCCACCCGCAGCTGCCGTTCGGCGGGATCAAGCGGTCCGGCTACGGGCGGGAGCTCGCCGACCTCGGTATCCGCGAGTTCTGTAACGCCAAGACGGTCTGGGTGGGCTGACCGCCCGACCAAAACCGCATAAACCGGCCATCCGCCGCGGGGGGTAGGGAGTCCCGGCGCGGCGTCGTAGGGTGTCCCGTCGAATGTTCATCTCTTGGCGGAGGCCGACATGGCGGTGGTCGACGATCTGCAGCAACAACTGCCCGACGGACGGGTGACCCTCGACGTCACCGACGCCCGACTTCAGACGAGTAAGTACTGCAATGACGATCTCGCGCCCACGACGATCGACGAGCGACGCTGGACCACCTACAACTTCGCCGCGCTCTGGGTCGGGATGGCCCACAACATCCCCAGCTACCTGCTCGCCTCCGGGCTGATCGCCCTCGGCATGGGCTGGGTGCAGGCCATCCTGACCATCGCACTCGGCAACCTTCTCGTGCTGATCCCGATGCTGCTCAACAGCCACGCCGGCACCAAGTACGGAATCCCGTTCCCCGTCTTCGCGCGGGCCTCCTTCGGGATCCGCGGCGCCAACCTTGCCGCCGTACTCCGGGCCCTGATCGCCTGCGGCTGGTTCGGGATCCAGACGTGGATCGGAGGCGAGGGGATCTTCGTCCTCATCGGGGCCCTGGCCGGGCACGGCTGGGCCGACGCCTCGGTCGTCTACGGCTATGCGTGGACCCAGTGGCTGTCCTTCGCGATCTTCTGGGTGCTGGAGATGGCCATCATCCTGCGCGGCATGGACACCCTGCGCCGGTTCGAGAACTGGGCGGCGCCGTTCGTGCTCGTCGGGGCGATCGCCCTGTTGATCTACATCTCGATCAAGGCGCACGGCCTCGGCCCGCTGGTGCACGAGGGCTCGAAGCTCGGCTGGGGGTCGAAGTTCTGGCCGGTCTTCTTCCCGTCCCTGATGGGCATGATCGCGTTCTGGTCCACGCTGTCGCTCAACATCCCGGACTTCACCCGGTTCGGCGGCAGCCAGCGCAAGCAGGCCTGGGGCCAGGTCCTGGGGCTGCCCACCACCATGACCTTCTTCTCCTTAATTGCCGTGCTGATCACGTCCGGCACGCAGGTGGTCTACGGCGCTCCGATCTGGGACCCGATCAAGCTGTCCGGCAAGCTGAGCAACCCGGTGGCGATCGCCTTCGCGCTGATCACCGTCGTCGTGGCGACGCTGGCGACCAACGTCGCCGCCAACACGGTCAGCCCGTCCTACGACTTCTCCAACCTGGCCCCGCGGTTCGTCAGCTTCCGGACCGGCGGCCTGATCACCGGCGTCGTCGGCATCGCGGTGCAGCCGTGGCGGTTGCTGACCGATCCGCACATCTACATCTACACCTGGCTCGGCTTCTACGGCGGCCTGCTCGGGGCGGTGGCCGGCATCCTGATCGCCGACTACTGGATGGTGCACCGCGCCAGCCTCCACCTCGCCGAGCTCTACCTGCCGGAGAGCCGCTACTGGTTCTGGAACGGATGGAATCCGGTCGGGATCGTGACCTGCCTGATCGGGATGGTGCTCGCCGTCGGCGGGGCCTATTCGGCTCCGGGCAACGGCCCGTTCCCGGCCGACGGCCTGATCCCGGTGCTCAAACCGCTCTACGACTACAGCTGGGTGGTCGGCCTGGTCGCGGCGTTCGTCGGTTACCTGGTGCTCTACCCGACCCTGCCGCGCACCTGGCGGGCCGGCCGCGTCGCAGCCCTCAATCCCCAGACCTCATGATCGTGATCGGATAAAGCGGCGAAACGCCGTACCGATCCGATCACGATCATGGGGCACGATCATGAGTAATGGGGCGGGAGGGGCGCAGGGGGTTGTCCGGGTGGTGCCCGGGGACGACGGTGGAGAGGCATGCTGACGTGGGGAGGCCACACATGACCGGAGGCGACGCGACGACCGGCGCGCACGCGGAGTTGCTGCAGCGACACCGTGCAGTGCTGCCGGACTGGATGGCGCTCTACTACGACGAGCCGATCGAACTCGTCACCGGCTCCGGACGGCACGTCACCGACGCGGCGGGCCGCACCTACCTCGACTTCTTCGGCGGCATCCTGACCACGATGACCGGGTACGCCGTACCCGAGGTCGTCGAGGCCATCCAGGAGCAGGCCGCCCGGATGCTGCACACCTCGACGCTCTACCTGATCCGGCCGATGATCGAGCTCGCCGAGCAGATCGCCGAGCTCTCGGCGATCCCCGACGCCAAGGTGTTCTTCGGCTGCTCGGGGACGGAGGCCAACGAGGCCGCACTGCTCTTCGCCACGCAGTACCGCCGTTCCAGCCAGGTGCTCGCCCTGCGCAACAGCTACCACGGCCGGTCGTTCGCGGGAATGGGGATCACCGGCAACCGCGGTTGGTCCGCCTCCAGCCTCACCCCGGTGACCGTCAGCTATCTGCACAACGGTGACCGCAGCAGCGGGGCCTTCCGCGGACTCTCCGACGCCGAGTTCTGCTCCGCGGTGGCCGCCGACGTCCGCGAGGTCATCGAGACGACCACCGCCGGCGATGTCGCCTGCCTCATCGCCGAGCCGATACAGGGTGTCGGCGGGTTCATCACGCCGCCGGACGGGTTCTTCGGCGCGATCAAGGAAGTGCTCGACGACTATGGCATCCTCTTCATCTCCGACGAGGTGCAGACCGGCTGGGGCCGCACCGGCGAGCACTTCTGGGGCATCGATGCGCACGGCGTCCGCCCCGACCTGATGACCTTCGCCAAGGGGCTCGGCAACGGACTGTCCATCGGTGGCGTCGTCGGCCGGCCGGAGCTCGTCGACGCGGTGAATGCCAACAGCATCTCGACGTTCGGCGGCAACCCACTGGTCACCGCAGGTGCGCTGGCCAACCTGCGTTATCTGCTGCGCGAGGACCTGCAGTCCAACGCGCGTGACATCGGCGGTCGGCTGCTGCGCGGGCTGGCCGAGCTCGTCGACAAGTACGCCGTGGTCGACGCCGTTCGCGGCAAGGGCCTGATGATCGGTGTCGCCCTGGTCGACCCGGTGACGCGGGCACCGGCGCCGGCCGCCGCGAGCCTGGTGCTCGAGGAGGCGAAACAGCGCGGACTGCTCGTCGGCAAGGGCGGCCTGGCCGGCAACGTGCTGCGGATCGCGCCGCCGCTGTCGGTCACCGCCGACGAGGCGGACGAGGGTCTCGGCATCCTCACCGCGGCGCTCGGTGCCGTCGACACCCGCCTGGCGGGCCCGTGACGTTCACGCCAAACACTGGTCGGATCAACGACGCCCGCTGGGCCGAGGAGGAATAGTGGAACGGGTCACGCACTGGATCAACGGCAAGCCGTGGGGCGAGCCCGCAGCCCGGCACGGCGAGGTGTTCGACCCGACGACCGGCGAGGTCGCTGCGCATGTCGACTTCGCCACCGCGACCGATGTGGATCAGGCCGTTCAGGCTGCGGCACAGGCGTTTCCGGCCTGGTCGCGCACGTCGCTCGCCCGGCGTACGACGATCCTCTTCCGGTTCCGGCAGCTCCTACTCGAGCATGCCGACGAGATCGCCGCCACGGTCAGTGCCGAGCACGGCAAGGTGCGCAGCGACGCGCGCGGCGAGTTCGACCGGGGGCTCGAGGTGGTCGAGTTCGCCTGCGGTATCGCGCATCTGCTCAAGGGTGAGTTCTCGGAAAACGTCGCGACCAACGTCGACACCTACTCCGTGCGCCAGCCGCTCGGAGTGGTCGCCGGCATCACGCCGTTCAACTTCCCGGCGATGGTGCCGATGTGGATGTTCCCGCTGGCGATCGCCTGCGGCAACACGTTCGTCCTCAAGCCCAGCGAGAAGGACCCGAGCGCCTCGATCATGCTGGCCGAGTTGCTCGCGGAAGCCGGGCTCCCCGACGGCGTCTTCAACGTCGTACACGGGGATCGGGAGGCCGTGGAGGCGGTGCTCGACCACCCGCAGATCGCCGCGGTGAGCTTCGTCGGGTCGACCCCGGTGGCGCGGCACATCTACGAGACCGCCGCCAGGAACGGAAAGCGGGTACAGGCGCTCGGCGGGGCGAAGAACCACATGGTGGTGCTGCCCGACAGCGACCTCGACGTCGCCGCCGACGCGGCGGTCAGCGCCGGCTTCGGCTCGGCCGGCGAGCGGTGCATGGCGATCTCCGTCGTCGTCGCGGTCGACCCGGTCGGCGACGACCTGGTGGAGCGGATCCGGGAGCGGGCGGCGCAGGTGCAGGTCGGACCGGGCACCGACCCGGCCAGCCAGATGGGGCCGCTGATCAGCGCGGCGCATCGCGACAAGGTCGCGTCCTACCTCGACCCCGAGCGGACCGGTGGCGGCACGGTCGTCCTGGACGGCCGCGGCCGCACAGTTGACGGGCACGCCGGCGGCTACTGGCTCGGCCCGTCGCTGGTGGACCAGGTACGTCCGGGCACGCCGGTCTACGACGACGAGGTCTTTGGTCCGGTGCTGTCGGTGGTGCGCGCCGCGTCCTACGACGAGGCGGTCGAAATCATCAACGCCGACACCCGCGGCAACGGCGTCGCGATCTTCACCAACGACGGCGGCATGGTCCGCCGGTTCCGGATGGACGTCACGGCCGGAATGATGGGCGTCAACGTGCCGATCCCCGTGCCGATGTCCTTCTACTCCTTCGGCGGGTGGAAGGACTCGCTCTTCGGAGATCTGAGTATCTACGGGCCGGACGGCGTACGTTTTTACACTCGACCCAAAGTCACCGTGTCCCGTTGGCAGGAGCACAGCAGCGTCGACCTCGGCTTCCCCACCAACCAGTAGTCGTAACCGGAGGAGAGCAACGTGACGAATATCGTGCGGGCGGCCCTGGTGCAGAGCAAATGGACCGGGGACAAGGACACGATGGTCAAGAACGCCGTCCGGTCGATCCACACTGCGGCCGAGGCGGGCGCGCAGGTCACCTGCCTTCAGGAGCTCTTCTACGGCCCGTATTTCTGCCAGGTCCAGGACCCGCAGTACTACTCCTACGCCGAGCGGGTGCCGGACGGGCCGACGATCACCATGATGTGCGACCTCGCTCGCGAGACGCACCAGGTGCTGATCGTCCCGGTCTACGAGGAGGAGCAGCCCGGGGTCTACTACAACACCGCCGCGGTGATCGACGCGGACGGGAGCTACCTCGGCAAGCACCGCAAGAACCACATCCCGCAGGTAACCGGGTTCTGGGAGAAGTACTACTTCAAGCCGGGCAATCTCGGTTACCCGACCTTCGACACGGCGGTCGGGCGGATCGGGGTCTACATCTGCTACGAGCGGCACTTCCCGGAGGGCTGGCGGGCGCTCGGGCTGGCGGGGGCGCAGATCGTGTTCAACCCGTCGGCGACGAGCCGCGGGCTCTCCGAATACCTGTGGCGTCTCGAGCAGCCGGCCGCGGCCGTCGCGAACGAGTACTTCATCGGTGCGATAAACCGGGTCGGCGTCGAACCGCTCGGCGACGACGACTTCTACGGGCAGTCCTACTTCGTCGACCCGCGGGGACAGGTCGTCGGCGACGTCGCGTCCGACTCCGACGAGGAGGTCGTGGTGCGTGACCTCGACCTCGATGTGCTCCAGGAGGTCCGCCACCTGTGGGCCTTCTACCGCGACCGCCGGCCCGACACCTACGAGCCGCTGACCGCACCCTGACATTCGTCGTCCCGTGAGGCAGAGAGCGAGGCAGCGATGCGCACCCTGATCAGCGGCGGCACGGTGGTGTCGTCTTCGGGAACGATCCGGGCCGACGTACTCGTCGACGGCGAGCGGATCACCGCCGTCGCCGAACCGGGCAGCGACCTGGTCACTAGTTGGGCGGCCGGCGCCGACCGGGTGATCGACGCCACCGGACGCTATGTCGTCCCCGGCGGCATCGACGGTCACACCCACATGGAGATGCCGTTCGGGGGCACCTTCTCCGCCGACGACTTCGCCTCCGGCACCCGTGCCGCCGCGTGGGGTGGTACGACGACCATCATCGATTTCGCCGTACAGGCCAAGGGAACGACGCTCCGGGAGAACCTCGACACATGGCACGGCAAGGCCGACGGGAAATGCGCCGTCGACTACGGCTTCCACATGATCGTCTCCGACGTCAACGAGCTGACGCTGAAGGAGATGGACGGCCTGGTGGGCGAGGGCGTCACGAGCTTCAAGCTCTTCATGGCCTACCCCGGCGTTTTCTACGCGACCGATGGGGAGATCCTGCGCGCGATGCAGCGTGCGGCGGGCAACGGCTCAATGATCATGATGCATGCCGAGAACGGCATCGCGATCGACGTACTGATCGGGCAGGCGCTGGCCCGCGGCGAGACCGACCCGGCACACCACGGCACCACCCGGCCACCGGACCTGGAGGGTGAGGCGACGTCGCGGGCGATCCGGCTGGCCGGCGTCGCGGGCGCACCGCTCTACATCGTCCACCTCTCCTGCGAGCAGGCGCTGATGGCCGTCGCCTCGGCACGCGCCGACGGCCGCAACGTCTTCGCCGAGACCTGCCCGCAGTACCTCTTCCTCACCGAGGACGACATGGCCCGGCCGGGCTTCGAGGGGGCGAAGTACGTCGCCTCGCCGCCGCTGCGGTCGTCGTACCATCCACCGAAGCTGTGGCGCGGCCTGCGTACCGACACCCTGTCGGTCGTCTCCACCGACCACTGCCCGTTCTGCTTCGAGGAGCAGAAGGAGATCGGTCTCGGCGACTTCTCCAAGATCCCCAACGGCATGCCGGGTGTCGAACACCGGATGGACCTCATCTACCAAGGTGTCGTCAACGGCGAGATCAGCCTGTCCCGCTGGGTCGATGTGACGGCGACGACGCCGGCCCGCATGTTCGGCCTCTATCCGCGCAAGGGCGAGATCATGGCCGGCGCCGACGCCGACATCGTGGTCTACGACCCGGCCGCCTCCCACACGATCTCGGCGAGCACCCATCACATGTCCGTCGACTACTCCGCCTACGAGGGACGGCAGGTGCGCGGCAAGGTGGAGGTCGTGCTCTCGCGTGGCCAGGTGGTCGTCGATCCCGACGGATACCACGGCGAAGAGGGACACGGGAGGTTCCTCACCCGCGGCGCATGTCAGTTGCTCCAGTAGCGCTCGAACGGACAGGGGGCGGGAATGGAGTTCGGCGTCGTCTTGCAGCCGGATCCGCCGGCGAGAGAGGTCATCGACCTCGCGGTACGCGCCGAAGCATGCGGATTCGAGTATGCGTGGACCTTCGACTCGACGGTGCTGTGGCAGGAGCCGTTCGTCATCTACTCCCAGATCCTGGCCGCGAGCTCCGGTCTGACCGTCGGGCCGATGGTGACCAACCCGCTCACCCGCGACGTCACGGTCACCGCGTCGGCCTTCGCCACGCTCAACGACATGTTCGGCAACCGCACCGTCTGCGGAATCGGCCGGGGTGACTCGGCTCTACGGGTGACCGGCCGGCCGCCCGCGTCGCTCGCGACGCTACGGGTCGCGATGGGTCAGATCCGCGATCTCGCGGAGGGCCGCGAGATCGACTATCGCGGGACGCCGGTGCGGCTGCCGTGGGTCCGCGACGGCCGGCTGCCGATCTGGATGGCCGGCTACGGGCCCAAGGCGCTGGCTCTGGTCGGTGCGGCGGCGGACGGGTTCGTGCTGCAGGTCGCCGACCCGGATATCGCACGCTGGACGATCGGCGCCGTGAAGGCGGCCGCTACCGCCGCCGGCCGCGATCCGGATTCCTTGTCGATCTGCGTGGCCGCGCCGGCCTACGTCGGCACCGACGTCGCGCATCAGCGCGACCAGCTGCGGTGGTTCGGGGGCATGGTCGGCAACCACGTCGCGGACCTGGTGGCCCGTTACGGCGCCGCGTCGGGCGAGGTACCGCGGCAGCTCACCGATTACATCGCCGCGCGCGAGGGCTACGACTACTCCCACCACGGCCGCGCCGGCAACCCCAGCACGGACTTCGTCCCGGACGAGATCGTCGACCGGTTCTGCCTGCTGGGGCCGGTCGAACGGCACGTGGAGCGGCTGGCAGAACTGCGCGACATCGGTGCGACGCAGTTCGCGGTCTATCTCATGCACGATGCCAAGCGCGAGACACTCCAGGAGTACGGCGCAAGCGTCGTCGGCGCGTTTTCGACGACGGCCTGAGGGTCGGGCGTGAGAATCTGTCCGGTGTGACGTCGGCGCTGGACTCGAAGGACACCGCCCGGCTGGAAGCCTTCAGCGACGGGGTGTTCGCGATCGCGATCACCCTGCTCGTCCTTGAGCTCAAAGTCCCGGAGCTCGCCACCTCCGGCGGCCTATGGCACGCCCTGGTCGACGAGTGGCCGGCCTTCGCTGCCTACCTGACCAGCTTCCTGATCATCGGCATCATGTGGGTGAACCACCACTCGATGTACCGGCAGATCGTGCGCGTCGATCGACCGCAGCTGTTCCTCAACCTGTTTCTGCTGTTGTGGACCGCATTGCTGCCGTTCCCCACCGCGCTTATGGCCCGCTACCTCGATGCCGGCACCCACGACGCGCACGTCGCCGCCGCCGTCTACAGCGCCAACCTCTTTCTCGCGGCGGTGGCCTTCAGCCTGACGTGGGCACATGCGGTACGACACGGCAGGCTGATCGCCGCACCGATGGATCCGCGTGCGGAGCGTCGTTCCCTGATCCGCTTCAGCGGCGGCACCGTGGTCTACGCCCTGACCATCGGGCTGGCGTTCGTTTCGGCTCCGGTCACGCTGGCCGTGCAGTTCCTCATCGCCGCCTACTACGCCTTCGAACAGGTGGCGCCGACGGGCTCCCGACCCTCCAGAGGACACAACTCGGGCCCCTGACCGATCGCGGGGGGGTGGCGAGCGGTCAGGGGCCCGATGTCTTGAGGGGCCGCTGGGTTAGAGCGACAGGTGCTGACCCACGAGGATCATGTTGGGGTCGCCACCGACGGTGGAGCGGTTCTTGCTGTAGAGCTCCTGCCAGCCG
>DASXJE010000218.1 GCA_036497565.1 Mycobacteriales bacterium | reverse complement strand
TTCGAGCGCGTCCTCTTCAACCTCGTCACGAACGCGCTTCGTCACACGCCGTCGGACGGCTCGGTAGCGGTCCGCGTCGAGCGGCGCGCCTCGGATCTGCTCCTACGCGTCGAGGACAGCGGCGAGGGCCTTTCGGCGGAGGCACCGGCGCGGATGTTCGAGCGCTTCTGGCGGGCGGACCGCGCGCGCAGCGGCAGCGGGGCCGGCCTTGGGCTGGCGATCGCCCGCGGCCTCGTCGAGGCGCACGGCGGCCGGATCTGGGCCGAGAACCGCCCGCAGGGCGGCGCTTGTGTCGCCTTCACGCTGCCGCTCAGCTCTGCGAGCTAAGCCGGCATCGCCGCGTTGGCTTGGGCCGAGAGCAACGCGACGACCTCCGCGCGAGTCGAGACGCCGAGCTTGCGTTCGACGGATCCGACATGGCGGCGCACCGTGACGGGTGCGACGCCGAGCTCGGTGGCGATCTCCGCGGTGCTGGCCGCGCGCAACAGCATCTCGGCGACCTCCCACTCGCGCGCCGTCAGCGCGACCCTGCCCCTGCCCGCGAGAACGACGGTGCGCCGGCGCTCGCGCGTCCTCAGCTCGTCGAGCAGCCGTGAGACGAACCTCCGCGGCACGGCGGGCTCGCCGCGCAGAGCACCCTGGATCACGAACGGGAGCCGCGCAGGATCGAGGCTCTGCGTCAGGTAACCGCTCGCGCCCGCCCGCACAGCGGCCATGAACTCCTCCTCGTCGAGGTGGTCGGTGAGGAGGATCACGCAGGCGGTCGGAACGCGCGTGGCGATCTCGTTCACGACCCGGAGTGCCTGGCCGGATGGGTCGAGCCCGAGCAGGCAGACGTCGGGGCGGTCACGCACAGCTGCGTTGACGGCGGATTCGGCGTCGGCGGCTTCGGTGCAGCGCGCCTCCGGCTCGAGCGCCAGGCGGAGCCCGACGCGCGTCGGCAGGCGCTCGGCCGCGATGAGCACATGCGCTCGTTTCGTCGGAACGGTGGCGGTCACAGGGCCGTGACCTCGAAGACGACAGGTCCTCCGACTACGATCTCTCTGTGCGCGTTCTCATTGCCGACGACCACCGTCTCATAGTCGAGGGAGTGAAGCGGGCCCTCGAGGAGGCGCCAGACTTCGAGGTCGTCGGAGAATGCAACTCCGGGTCGCAGGTGCTGCCGCTGGTCGGCCGCACCAATCCCGACATCGTGCTGCTCGACCTGCGCATGCCGGGCGCCGACGGGCTTGCCTGCCTGAGCCGCATCCGCAAGCAGCATCCCGACGTGAAGGTGGTCGTCCTCTCGGTCTCCACCGACGAGAACGTGATCCAGACCGTGCTCAAGCGCGGTGCCAGCGCCTTCATCGTCAAGAGCATCAATCCGATCGACCTGCCCTCGGCGCTCCGCCAGGCGGTCGACGGGACGGTCTACAGCGCGATCGGCCTGCCCGATCCCGGCGAGAGTGCGGCGCGCGCCGCCGGCCTCACCGAGCGCGAGACCGCGATCCTCGCCGCCCTCGCGCGCGGCCTCTCCAACGAGGCCATCGGCAAGGAGCTGTGGGTGGCGGAACAGACGGTCAAGTTCCACCTCACGAACATCTATCGCAAGCTCGGCGTCTCGAACCGCACCGAGGCCGCTCGCCTCGCGTACCAGAACGGGCTCGTCGAGAGCCCGATCGACGACCGCTGACCTAGCACTCATCCGAATCCGAGCCTCCCCTGGGAACCAGGAGGGGGCACAGGTTGGTTCCCGTGCCCCCTCTGGATGCTTGCTTAGCCGGTGACGGGCGGGGTGAAGACGCCTCTGACGCCGATGCGCTTGCCGCTGCAGCCTGCGCCGTTCGGGCTGCCGAGCGGGGTGAAGACGAGGATGCCCTTCTTCTTCATCTTCAGGACGCGCTTGGTGACGCCCTTGGCGTTGGAGGGCTTGGTCTTGAGGTTGATCCCCGCACCCTTGATCCGGACGCGGACGCCCTTGGCCGCCTTGCCAGCCTGGGTCAGGTGGATGGTGACCGTAGTCTTGCGACCCACGATCAGCTGGCCGGGCCTGATCCTCTGGATCGCCACGCAGGGCGGCGTCGCCGGGCCGACGGTCACGGACGCGGTCGCCGTGTTGTTGGCCAGGGTCGTCTCCGGCCTGTCACCGGACACCACGACCGTGTTGCTCTGCGTGCCGAAGGTGGTCGGCGTGGTGACCAGGGTGATCGTGACCGTCGCGCCGACAGCCATATTGCCGATGTCGCAGGTCAGGCTCGCCCCACCGGTGCAGGTGCCCTGCGTCGAGGACGCGGAGACGAACGTGTTCCCGGCCGGCATCGGATCGGAGATCTTGACCCCCGTGTCGTCGCTCGGGCCGTTGTTCGTCACCACCATCGTCCAGGTGATGTTGCCCAACCCGATCTGGCTTGCCGGCGAGCCGACCTTTGTGATCGCCAGGTCGACCAGGGCCTGCACGCAGGTCGAGGCGGTCGACTGATCGCTGCCGTCGTTCGAGGTGGTCACCTTGCCGGTGTTGTCGACCACGCCCGTCTCGGGGCAATCGCCGCCGGTCGCGCCGGTCGTCGGCGAGCTGATGTGCACCGTGAACGTCGACGCGGCCTGCGTCGTGCCGGCCTTGACCGTCACCGGCACACAGGTCAGCACACCGGCGCTGATCGAACACGGAGTCGCGTTCGGCCAACCCGCACCGACCTTGTCGATCGACCAGGACAGGCCCGCATTCGTCGGCAGCTTGTCCGTCAACACCGCGCCGTGAGCGTCTCCGCTACCCGAGTTGAACAGCGTCATCGTGAACCCGATCGGATCGCCCACATTGACCTGGGCCTTGTCCGCCGTCTTCAAGATGTGGATCGCCGCCGCCGCCACACACGTCGTCGCGGTCGACTGATCCGACCCGTCGTTGCTCGTGCTCACCTTGCCCGTGTTGTCGACGACACCACTACCGCCGGGGCAGACGCCGCCGCTGGCCGCCGTGGTCGGCGAACTGATGTGCACCGTGAACGTCGACGCGGCCCGCGTCAGCCCGGCCTTCACCGTCACCGGCACACAGGTCAGCACACCGGCGCTGATCGAACACGGAGTCGCGTTCGGCCAACCCGCACCGACACTGTCGATCGACCAGGACAAGCCCGCCTTCGTCGGCAACGTGTCCGTCAACACCGCGCCGTGAGCGTCTCCGCTACCCAGGTTGTACAGCGTCATCGTGAACCCGATCGGCTCGCCCGCATTGACCTGGGCCTTGTCCGCCGTCTTCAGGATCTTGATCGCCGCCGCGTTCACGACCAGCGTCTCGTCCGCGCAAGCCGAGGAGACCGGGCCGGTGTTGTTGGAGTCACCCGAGTAGAACGCCCGGAAGTAATAGGTTCCGGCGCTGTTGAAAGTCACATCGTCCGAGTTCGGCACCGACCCGTCGTTCACCGTCTTGTCGCCGGCACTCGTGCCACCGGTCGTCGCGTAGGTGCCCGCCTGACAACCGGACAAGCTCGAGTAGTAGCGGTACTTGACCGTGCCACCCGCATCCGAAGTCGCACCCGCCAGCGAGGCCGAGTCATGAATCGTGTCGCCAACATTGATCGACGAAGACGACAACGTCGTCGAGATCGTGGGCGTGTTCGGGCTCACCACCAGCGTCTCGTCCGCGCAAGCCGACGAGACCGGGCCGGTGTTGTTGTTGTCACCCGAGTAGAAGACACGGAAGTAATAAGTGCCGGCCACGTTGATCGCACCGGTCGAATCAGAATCCGGCACGCTGCCCCCGGACACCGACTTGTCGCCCAGGCT
>DASXJE010000217.1 GCA_036497565.1 Mycobacteriales bacterium | reverse complement strand
AGTCGCGATTCCCGGGCCACGACCGACACCAGCTCGATCTCCGCGCCTGCCAGATCGATCGTGGCCGGCACGCAACCCAGCTGCGGCGACACCTCCACCGCAGAGCGGACGCTGGCGAGCTCCTTGCCGTCGACCAGGACGTCGTAGATCGAGGACAGCCCGACGTGGTGGTCGACGCCGAGGCCGGTGCTGGCGTTGCCCTGGGGGTCGAGGTCGATCACCAGGACAGAGAGCCCGTTCATCGCCAACGCGACGGCGAGGTTGACCGTGGTCGTGGTCTTGCCGACGCCGCCTTTCTGGTTGGCGATCGCCACCACGCGCCGCGCCGTCGGCCGGGGGAAGTTGCGGGCGGCGAGCGCACCCGTCGGTGCCGACGGCTTGCGAGCCGGTTGGGTCTCGGGACCTACGCCGGAGTCGGTTTCACGTGAAACCTCTGCCGCAGGCTCGGTCACCTCGGCGACCGCATCCGACGTGGTTTCACGTGAAACCTCGGCGCCGGCCTCCGGACCGGCCGGATCAGCCGGCGGCGCCAAGTCAGTTGCCCGCCGGTCCACCGGCGGGGTCGACGCCTCGGTCGATGTTTCACGTGAAACGTCCTCGACCGAGCCGCTGGTCGTGCCCGCGTCGGGACCAGATGTTTCACGTGAAACCGTCGGCTCGTCGGTCGCGTTCGGGCGCACCATTTCCGGAGCCGGGACCACCGGCGGCTCGGGAGTGGTTTCACGTGAAACCTCGCCAGCCTCACGAGAAGGCGAAGCCGTCGCCTGGTCCAGGAGGTTGCGGATCCGCTCCTGGCTGGTAGCCGGGCGGCTCTCGAACTCGGACGGCTCGGTGGCCGAGTCGCCAGCGCTCTGAAGCGATTGCCCGGACGTACGGTCCTCGGGTTCGGACTGGTCGGATGACATCGGCGCCTCCGGTCGCATCGACTGCGCGGATCGCTCAGGGACGTCGACGACGCTGGTGGTGACAACCGGCCAACCGAGCGGGGTGGTCGGTCGATCGATGGTCCTCACCGGCGTCGCGCTCTCCGGCCAGCCCACCGGGGTCATGCGGTCCGCCCGGCCCTCGATCATTGACGTTTCCCTCCTCGACGGGCCCGACCCCCGCGCCTGACGGGGCTGCCGCGCACGATCTCCACCACGGTCGTCGGCGGGTCGATCCGGTCGACACCGCAGTGCCGCACCGTGACCCGATTCGCACCGTACCGGCATATCGCGTCGTGATGGCGCTGCGCCTCGTCCGACGCGCTGGCGCCTTTGATTGCCAGCACCCGGCCGCCGATCCGGGTCAGCGGAAGACACCATTGGGCGAGCCGATCGAGCGGCGCAAGGGCGCGGGCGGTCACGACATCGGCGCCGCCGACGGCCTTCCGGGTGGCCACTTCCTCGGCGCGGCCGCGGTAGACCTCGGCCCCGGCGAGATCGAGCGCGTCGACGCACTCCTGCAGAAAGGCGATCCGCCGTTCCTGCGCATCAAGAAGGACGACCCGCAGGTCGGGTCGGGCGATCGCGAGGGCCACCCCGGGTAGGCCGGCACCGCTGCCGGCGTCGACGACGCGTACGCCGTGCGGGATCACTTCGGCGACGACCGCGCAGTTGAGCAGGTGCCGGTCCCAGATCCGGTCGGCTTCACGTGGTCCGAGCAGCCCGCGTTCGAGTCCAGCTGTGACCAGGAGGCCGGCGTACCGGCGGGCGAGCGGCAATCCCGGGCCGAAAATCTCGGCCGCGACGGCAGGTGGCTCGGTCACGACCGCATCGACGTCGTGGCGGTCAGCGGTCTGCGGAGACCACGACCCGCCGCGACGGGTCCTCGCCCTCGGAGTCGCTGCGTACGCCGTCGATGGCGGAGATCGCGTCGTGCACGACCTTGCGCTCGAAGGCGTTCATCGGGTCGAGAGTCTGCGACTCGCCGCTCTCGAGAACGGTGTCCGCGGTACGCCGGGCCAGATCGCTGAGCTCGCTCTTCCGGTCGACGCGGTAGCCGCCGACGTCGAGCATCAGCCGACTGCGCACTCCGGTCTCCCGCTGTACGGCGAGCCGGGTGAGCTCCTGGAGCGCGTCGAGCGTCGATCCGCGGGTGCCGATCAGCGGCTTGAGCTCGCTCCCGCCCAGCACCGCGACGATGGCGCGGTCGTTTTCGACGTCGAGGTCGATGTCACCGTCGAAATCGGCGATGTCGAGCAGCCGCTCGAGGTAGTCGCCGGCGATGTCGCCCTCCCGGACGAGCAGGGCGGCGATGTCGGTGGGCTCGGCGGCCGCATCGTCGGACCGGGAGTCGGTGCGCGATTCGGCACCGTCGACCAGCACGTCGGCCGTCTCCGGCTGTGCGGAGTCGGTCGCCTCCTCCGGCGGGTTGTCGCCGATGCGGGCGTCTTGGTCGAGGGCGGGGGTGTCAGGCACCAGATCTCCTGATCGCTCGGTCAGCGTCTTTTCTTCTTACGGTTGGGGCGGGTCGCGGTGGGGCGTTTGTTGCCCTGTGGTCGCCCACCGGGCGCACCACCCCCGGGTCGCGTGGGTGCCCGGGATCCGTCGCCGCCGGCCTCGGCCACCGCCGGCGTCCCGGAGGACGTCGGCCGTTCGGGCCGGGGCTTCTGCGGGGTGTTCTTGGGGTTGACCGGTTTCTGGCCCACCTTCGGTGCCAGCAGCTTGGTGTCCACCGCCGGGCCGGCGGTCGCGGTCGGCGACTTCTGCGGCATGCGCTTGAAGACGTAGTACTGCTGACCCATCGTCCACACGTTGTTGGTGACCCAGTAGAGCAGGACACCCAGCGGGAAGGCGAAGAGCAGTCCGGAGACCAGCAGGCCGAACGGCAGGACGTAGAGCATCAGCTTCTGGATCGTCGCCTGCTGACCCTCGAGGTTGTTCTTGTTGCGGTTGTAGTTCTGCTTCTGCGTCGTGAACGTCGCGGCACACGACAGCAACAGCAGGATGACGATGACTATCTTGGTGTTTGTCGGATTAGCGTTGAGTGCGGTGAGATCAGCTGTATTGTGCGCGAAGGAGGCCGGGAGCGGCGCGCCGAAGAGCTTCGCGTGCACGGCGCTCGTCATCTGCGCCGGCGTCCAGCCGTAGAGCGCCTCGCTGCCCGGACGCAGATGCCGCAGCACGTGGTAGAGCGCGATGAAGACCGGGATCTGCGCGACCAGCGGCAGACAGCCGCCGAGCGGGTTGGCGCCGGCCTCCTTCTGCAGCTCCATCATCGCCCGGGTCTGGGCCTGCTTGTCGTCCTTGTACTTGGCCTTGAGCGCGGCCATCTTGGGCTGCAGTTCCTGCATCGCCCGCATCGAGTGGATCTGCTTCACGAACAGCGGGAAGAGCAGGATCCGGACGGTGATGACGAGGAAGACGATCGAGAGCGCCCACGCCGCGCCGCCGTTGGGGTCGAAGATCAGCGCAAAGACCTGGTGCCAGCGCAGCAGCACCCAGGAGATCGCTGTATATAACCAATCTAGCAACGCGGGGCTCCCGAGGAGGACGGTGAGATTGCGGCCGACGCTCGACCACGACCGAGCCACCGGACCGCCGAACTCCGGGCCGACCGGTCAGGTCACCCCTCCTCCGGCCAACGGCCTGCGGGACGGGATCGTGCCCACCGCGGTGGTAGGGGTGACAGCGGGACAGCCGGCGCAGCGCCAGCCAAGCGCCGTACGCCGCGCCGTGCCGGCCGATCGCCTCGACGGCATAGGCGCTGCACGACGGGGTGAAGCGGCAGGCCGGCGCCCGCATCGGGCTGATCCACCGCTGGTAGCCATGCAGTGCCCCGACCAGCAGCCGGGCGAGCGGCGACCGGCCGGGCGACGTCGTCGCGGCAGCCGTGGCGGCGGGGGTCGGAGCGGCGGCGGTCATCACGTCGCACCCGCGGAGCGCGGCCGGTTGCGGCCGAGGAGCCGGTCGAGCCCGGCATCGAGGTCTTCGGCGAGCTCGGCGGAGGTTCGCCCGGCAGCCGCGGGCTGCGCCCGCACCACCACGCGGATGCCGGCCGGCAGCGAATCGAGCCGGTCGCGGACCAGGTGGCGCAGCTGGCGGCTCACCCGATTCCGACATACGGCATTTCCCACCCGGCGGCCGACCACGAAGCCGATCCGGGAGCGGTCGGGGCAGGCGGAATCGTCGGGCAGCAGGTGCACGACCAGCGTGCGGCGGCCGGTACGGCGACCGCGACGGACCACCTGGTCGAAGTCCGCGCGGCGGCGCAGCCGAGAGGAGTCGGGCAGCATCGCCGGGCTCCCGCTCAGGCCGATAGCGCGGCGCGGCCCTTGGTGCGACGCCGGGCGATGATGGCGCGACCCGCGCGGGTACGCATACGGAGCCGGAAACCGTGGGTCTTCGCGCGGCGGCGGTTGTTCGGCTGGAAGGTGCGCTTGCTCACGGTCAGGTCTCCATCACAGGCACAGTCGAAAGGCGGTCATTGCCCGCGCAACCACGCACAATGGCGGCACGGCGCTCGCGTCGCGGCAGCGCCCAGCATCCCAGATCACAAAATCCGGCTCGAGCACAGGCGCACCGCCGACCTTCTCACGGTACGGACGGCGTTTGCCCCGGTCAAACCAGCCCCAACCGCGCGGCCGGCGCGACACGCCGGAACCGGGCTGATCGAGCCTTCACGGTAGCCCGATCTGCTTGTGGACAAGGCCATCTCGCTGTTAGCGTGCGACGACGCCAAACGGGGGGCATACGTCGCCGTTCTGGTGATTCGTGCAGCATGCACAGGCTGTGGACGGTCATGTGGACAGCGGTCCCGACGTCGGTCCACGGCCGGTAGTTTCGCGGCGTCGACGAAGGAGCGGGCGTGTCGGAGACCCCTGGGTCCGGGCCCGAGCCCGTGGAGCGGGTCGATCTCGACGCCGTCTGGCAGCGCGCCGTTGACGGGTTGCGCGACGGCAGCGTCAACGGCCAGCACCACGCGTGGCTGCGGATGACCAGGCCGTTGGGCCTGGTCGAAGACACCGTGCTGCTCGCAGCGCCGACCAATTTCGCCAAGGACGTGCTCGAGACCCGGCTGCGCCCGGTGATCACCGGCGCCCTCTCGGCCCAGCTCGAGCGTGAAGTCCGGGTCGCCGTCACGGTCGAACCACACGACGACGAGCCGCTGCAACGGGCCGACCCCGGGCTCGGTCGCGCCGACCAGGGGCACGGTCCCCCGCCTGGCGGGCCCGCCGAGCGGGGCGAGCCTGCCCCGACGTCCGGGTTCGCCCCGGGTCGGCCCATCCCGACTGGCCGGGCCAGTGAGCCGGCGCGGCTCAACCCGAAGTACCAGTTCGAGACCTTCGTCATCGGCTCGAGCAACCGCTTCGCGCACGCCGCCGCGGTCGCGGTCGCCGAGGCGCCGGCGAAGGCCTACAACCCGCTGTTCATCTACGGGGAGTCCGGCCTCGGCAAGACCCATCTGCTGCACGCGATCGGGCACTACACCCGAGCACTCGTGCCCGGCTGCCGAGTCCGTTACGTGAGCTCGGAGGAGTTCACCAACGACTTCATCAACTCCATTCGTGACGGTCGCGGCGAGATGTTCCGCAAGCGCTACCGCAACATCGACGTGCTGCTCGTCGACGACATCCAGTTCCTGGAGAACAAGGAACAGACCCAGGAGGAGTTCTTCCACACCTTCAACACGCTGCACAACGCCAACTCCCAGATCGTGATCTCCTCCGACCGCACGCCCAAGCAGCTGGTCACGTTGGAAGACCGGCTGCGCAACCGGTTCGAGTGGGGCCTGATCACCGACGTTCAACCGCCCGAGCTCGAGACGCGCATTGCGATCCTCCGCAAGAAGGCGGCTGCCGAGCGTCTCGACGCCCCCCCGGACGTCCTGGAGTTCATCGCCAGCAAGATCTCCTCGAACATCCGCGAGCTTG